>DQAM01000484.1:588-3884 GCA_003523545.1 Dysgonomonas sp. | reverse complement strand
CTATTGCAAGCAGGCAAAATTACGTTCTCTAATTCTCTAATAACTTACCCTCTAATTTTCAGGAAGTAAAAATACATATTTTTATTAAAATGTAAAACCTTTTTTATAAAAAATCGGCTGTCCCGATACCTTCTATCTCAAAACGGGATGCTTCCTGCTGCCGGCGTGACATAAGACAGATATAATACAGCAGTACTCGATCCTGATGCATCAGCATAAAAAAAGCAGATATATAACCTCTATATACCTGCTTCCGGATAAAATTCAAAATATGTATGGATACATATTTTACAATGATTGTAAGTGTTCAATCATTACTTTCGCAGAATATTCTCCTTCGTACTTCTTTCCGTTTATGAAAAACGAGGGCGTGCCGTTTACCCCGCTTCTGAGGCCGCCTTCAAGTTCTTTTTCTATCTTTGCTTCATATTTCTTGTCGGAAAACATCGACTTGAATTCTTCTTCGTCCAGGCCTATTTCCCCTGCATATTTTACCAGGTCGGCATCATCCAGCGCCTGTTGGTTTTCGAATATAATATCGTGCATCTCCCAGTATTTACCCATATCGCCTGCCGCTTCTGCCGCTACTGCCGCGTTCAAGGCATGCTTATGTATACTGATAAGGGGAAAATTCCTGAAAACAAATTTCAGGTTGCCGCCCATTTCTTCCTGTATTTTTTTCACCTCGTAATAGGCTTTTCCACAATAAGGACACTGGTAATCCCCATATTCCACCAATTCGATGGAAGCATCCGGGCTGCCTTGCACATGATCCTTATCTGTTACCGGTACTCTTAATGACATCTTTTTATTCTTTTTTGGTTGATTCTAATTCTTCTAAAGCATCCAGTACACCATCTACCCCGGGATTCATCCCTTCGGGCGACAGATAGCTCCATCTTATAATACCGTCTTTGTCGATCAGATAAATGGCACGCTGGCAGTGGCCTTTCACATCATCGTATACATCGTAAAGCCGGGCAACCTCACCCTTGGGTTCGAAGTCGGCCAATAAGGGGAAATGTATCTTCCGGTCTTTGGCAAAAGCCATATGGGACCATTTACTATCCACTGATATTCCTACCACTACGGCATCTTCTTTATCAAACAATTTCATCGATGCACTGTACAAAGACATTTCATCACTACATACAGGGCTCCAATCGGCAGGATAAAAAACGAGTATTACATTTTTTCCTGTCAGTTCACTCAGGGATAATTCCTGATCGGGTGTCGAGTTCAACTTGAAATCGGGAGCCTTTATTCCATTTTCCAGCATATAAACCTATATTGTTAGCTTGTTTAACCTTTCTAAATTTAAACATACTAAAGTCTCCATTAGTTCAAAATTATAACGTTTATAAACACTTATTTTTTCGCACTTTAAAACGCCCTGAATATTAACAATCAAACTTAATTATAATTTTTATTATCATCCTTCTTTTGAATATTCGGCAGGCTTATTCAAAGCAACGGGAGGGGTTGTTATAAAAAAACGCAGGATTTCTCCTGCGTTCCCTATTTAATCATATTTTAGAATATCGATATCAATAATAAGTGATACTTCGTATTTTATACTCGGTCACTATTTTATCTTTAACATTCCTAGTGCTGTCATATATGGTATATGATAATCTTCTTTTTGACCATTGCCCCTTGCTATCCGTCTCCTCATAAAAACTTTTATGCCATGATTCATTGTTTGCAGCATCCTCCAACGGATCCTTCTCCGAACCGCTTATGGGAGAAGGTGAAGATCTGCCTGTCTTTATGATATATCCTTCATCATTCAGGGCATGTTTATATTCGAACTGTTGTTCTGCATTGTTTTCAGAATAAGTTGTATTTACCACCCGCAGAGCTTCTTTTTCTCCGGCATTGTAGTTTATGGTTTCTTTTTCAGTCTTATTTTCTATTTCTGTGCCATCGGTAGACCTTATATGCCGGATAGTTGAGCGGGATACTCTTCGATACTTGGCGTCATATCCATATTCTTCCTCCAGCATAAGGAGCAGCTTTCCGCTTCCACCTTCATTGGCAGAGTATACCTTCCATATTTCCATTCCCGTATTTATCCCTTTTTTATTGAATTTGTATATTTTTCTTTCCCCCGGTATATCCGCAAGCGTGTCTATTCCGCTTCCTTCGTTGCCGGCACCGGAATAGTCGTCTATGGTTATGGCTTTGACTTCTCCCCGTTTATCTGATAAAATGTAGGGGAAGAATGCTGCATCAGCAATATTCTCCTGCTTTGTGGTTTTACCTTCTCCGGCAGGTTCGTCATAGTAGGTGATGCTCTTTTTCTCTAAAGCCCGCACCTTTATATCTGGTGTGTTTTCTTTATCTCCGCTGCTTCTTTCTAATTCTGCTGATTCTACGATATTACCGTTACTGTCATAGGTTAAGATAGATTCGTGATTCACGGCAGGCACAAATTTACCTGAATCATTCACAAAAGAGCCTCTTACCAATCGTAATTCTTCTCCCCGCATTTGCGATGGATAAGCATTTATAATATTGCCGTTATTGCCTGACTCAAGCAGTAATGAATATTCTCTTGCAGGTGATGTGGAGTTTTCTTTTACATAATAGTTTACTACAGCCCTGCCATCCTCTTCATCGTATTTATATATTTCTTTTCGCACAAGTATACTGTCTGATTCATTTTTATAATTATATGTTTCGGTCTGCTGCACTCTTTTACTATCATCATAGATGTATTTTGATAAAGAAACCGGAATCTGGCTGACTTGACCACCTGATGCGGAAGAAAATGCGTACATACGAATCCCCGTCAGTCCGCCATCTTCATTAAAAGAATAGACTGCTTTATTATGAGGATATCCGTGGATGATTGTTTCTTTTTGACTATCCCAGTGCGCCTCGTAATATTTAGTAACTTCATATTCTTTTACTTTTCCTTTCAATCCGAATCTGGACCAATCGAGTGTATAGCCTTTATTGCCTGCGTTTGGTGCGGTGTCTCTCTTGCCGCTGCACGCTGAAAACACAAGTGCAGTTACTAATACCGAAAATATAAATATAAACTTTCTCATATCTTTATTTAACGTTGAAATTCAATTAACAAAATTACAAAACAGGTGATAAAATTAATTATTTTTTAAATAATGTGGAATGTTATTTAGTTATATCTTTGAAACTGTGTAAAAAGTATGCAATAAGCTATACTTCAAAATGAATAAAAAGTAAGCTTTCAGACCATGATGAACGAACCGGAATTTTATTATTATCAACTTGAAGAACCTAACCGCGGCTGCTTGCTGGCTCTACGGGAT
>DQAM01000484.1:0-486 GCA_003523545.1 Dysgonomonas sp. | reverse complement strand
ATTATCCTTTCTCAGGATGAAAATATCATGGAAACACGTAAATGGGGAATGCCTTGTTTCTGTTTCAAAAAGAAACCTCTCTGCTATTTGTGGACTGACAGGAATAACAACGAGCAACCTTACATCCTGATGGTAGACGGACAAAAGCTAGACCATCCCCTGCTGGAAGCAGGCAACCGTACTAAAATGAAAATATTAAGAATAGATCCGGAAAAAGATCTGCCTCTTGAAACTATAAAAACGATCTTTAACGAGGCACTCAATTTACATAAGGAATAAGAGAAAATATACTGTCTTTTATTAGAATAATACCATAGCAGAAAGTATAATTTCTTCTGCTTCCGGAATATCTTCTTTTTCAATTTTTTCTATGACCTCGGCATTTATAATGATCTCATCTCCCGATGTGATGAGGACATCGGTAATTGCAGCATTCATTCCATTAATCAGAACTAAGTTTTCGCCGGAATCCGAATCGTCGGAACA
>DQAM01000268.1 GCA_003523545.1 Dysgonomonas sp. | reverse complement strand
TCCGATCTACGTTTCCTGATTCTGAATAATCCCAATCGGTCTTACCTTCGCGGAGATGCCCCTTGATGAAGTTGATTCTCAGATATCTCATCTCGATCGGATTCTCAACCTCGAACAATTGGTAATCATTTACCTGCAATTTCTCCGTTACAAATTCACCTAAATCAGTCCATGCATCAGCCTCTTCTTTTTTACCTTGGAGGGTAAATGTATGGCATTGTAAGTGTGCATAATTAAGATTCCTGTGCCTGTATCCCAATTGGCCGAATTTTATAACTTCGCCGAAATCAACATCCAGCCAACATGCAGGATCATAAACCGGGCGCGTATTAATTTTAGGAGCCCAGAATGTGGAGTTCTTATCATCCAGAAGATTAGCTAAAGCACCCTCGTTCGGCTCTAAATTAGAAGATAACTGCGAAGCGCTTTTTACACCTTCATATACCAAATAAAGAGGCGGTTCGCCGGTAATGGTAACAGGACAGTCCCTCGAAATATTGCTGCCATCGGCAGTCGTAATCCGTATAGCTGTTGCTCCTTCATTAATACCGGTAACAATACCATTCTCATCCACTGTGGCAATATCCGTGTCTAGAGATTCAAAAGTCAGAGAAGCATCCCAGACATCAGCAGGTGTAACTGTCACTTCTGCTTTCAGGTCGAATGTATTCCCTTTCACGATCTGCATATTTGCACCGTTAGCTGAAACATTGATGCCGGTAGCCTTCACCTTATGGTCTATGATTTCTACTACAAACCGTGTTTTTACTCCCGAACCATCATTCGAACTTACAATTAAAGTATCTATACCGATTGCTATGGGCTTAAGTATTCCGGTTTGCGTTGCTTCGATTATACCTGTACCGACACTGGTATAAGTCAGGTCTTTGTTATTCGCATCGCTGGGAATTATTATCGGTGTCAATTGCAATTCCACATTATCTTTGAACGTTATCTTCATGTAACGGGTTGCGCCGCTTACATACACAGCTTCTTTAATCTGGATAGAACTGATTTTCCCGTTATTATCCGATTCGTAACCTTTAGGATCACAACTTACCATCACCGTCATAGCTAAAGCCATCAAGGTAGATAAATATAAATATATTGTCTTTTTCATATTTCTTTTATTTGATCGTTGCTGCTTATCTTGAAACATCCTGCCATCCGGGACTTTGAGTTAAATTGGGGTTCAATTCGAGTTCCTGTAACGGAATAGGATTGTAATAATATTTATCATCCCATCTGATAACACCGTTAGAAACTCCCGAACTCCTCGGGTAACCAACAATAAATCCTTCGCTATCTACAAATACGTCCGCATTCAAAACAGCTTTAGGCGCATGTTTTTCCTTGCTTGTATTACTTCCATCATATAGCTTCTGCTTCTCAGGTGTAAATTTCATCCCGCGGATAGGTACTTCGATGAGTTTTCCTGCTTTCCAACGTACAAGATCTTCTCTTCTACGACCTTCCATCGCCATTTCGATACGGCGTTCGCGGCGTATTTCGCGTAAGATCGGACTTGGAATATAACCTACATAATCATTATACAAATTATCCAAACGAGTATCTACCGGAACATTCTGCAAAGTCAGGCGGCTATCCGGATATGCTGCAAAATCAAAGCCTGCCCGCTTGCGTAATTCATTTATAGTAAGATCAAGGTCAGCATTGGTAATTGTACCCAGTTCGGCTTTAGCTTCCGCTAACATGAGAAGTACTTCGGCATACCGGAAAATCAATGCTGTCTGCTTCGAATTACTAGTTGTTCCGTTATCACTAGGCTCATTTGTCCAGTGCTTAATAAACATATAACCTGTCACGCATGGGCCTCCTGTCGGAGTCTGGTTAGCAGTCGGACAATTATATGTTATTTCAGGATATTTCAACCCATTAACACTTTGATCCATTATTCCATTTTCACGGTCAAAAATAGTGATGTATTCACCAGGTTTAACAACAGTCTGTCTGAGGCGGGGATCGCGGTTATCCAGTTCACGCCAATCGTCGCCGTCATAACCTTTAAACAGGGATGAAGACTGTATGGGCTTTCCGTCGATACAAAGATAATCATCTACCAGATTTTTTGTCGCACCTTTACTGTAACGGCCTGCGGCATTTCCACGGTTCATATTGAAATAACGCGGAGTACCATGTCCAACATTTTTAGCATCATAAGCACGGGCCAGAATAGCCTCTTTATTATTATCTGCAGCTGGATTCTGGTTCAGTTTGAATAATGACCAATATGGGTTATCTCCGACATTATATAATTGATACTTATTTGTTGCAATAATTGCTTCACATGCAGTTACGCATTCCTGCAGAAATTTCTCGGAAGTCGATTGTAGATTAAGCTCTGTGTGATATTTACGGAAAGTTCCTTCAAAAAGGCAAAATCTTGCTTTCAGGAAATTTGCCATATCCCGGTTGATACGTCCGTCTGCAGGTCCGCTTGCCGCAATATGCTCTACTGCATAGTTCAGTGATTCCAATACTTTATCTGCTAATTCGGTACGCGGAGTACGGGGTGAATAGAGTTCTTCCGAATCTACATTCAATACGGTTTCCAGCCAGGGCACTTCACCAAAAGCAACCATTTTCATATAGTAATCCCACGCTTTGAAGAAATAAGCCTCAGCCGCCCATTTATTCAATTCGCTCGGATCACTTGCTGTCGCTTCTGCCTGTTTATAATTATTCAGAAAATAATTAATCGTTTTTATATCTTTCCATAACCAACCTGTACGGTTTGAATTAGAAGCCCATGATGTGCCTGTAGTAAAAGGATTTGGTTCTGTTACAGGAACGTTCCAGATACCTTTCATACGGCTGTCAAGGTCTCCGCTTGAATTAGAGAAACCCACAGCATTATCTGTGAATATGTCTCCGTATATAATCTGGCTGCCTCGGGTTATATAAAACGGCGGCTGGAAATCATAAGCATTACCTCTGCCATGTCCGTTTGCATATATGTCATATAATTGATTCAGATAGAGCGGCAGTTCATCAACGGTTTTTAAGAACGACCCGTCTGCCATATCCTGGATTGGATCCTGCTGCATGAAATCATCGTTACATGATGTGAAAGTAAAACCTGATAAAGCGCAGCAAACTATAATATATTTAAATACTCTTTTCATGATCTTTTAATTTTTTAGAAAGTTATTTGTGCACCCAAAGCGATAGTTCTCTTCTGCGGATAAGCATCCGAAAGCTGGTCCGGATCCAGTATAGAAGGTATGCGTGTAATTTCAAACAAATTATATCCTGACAGCGTAAACCTCAATTTGTCGATAGATAATTTTCTCGTCAATTGGGCCGGTAATGTATAACCTATCAAAGCTTGTTTCATACGTAAATATGCACCACTTTCAAGAAATCCGGTCTGTGCGGCAGGCGCTCCTGCTGTAGAACGGTATCTCGGAAATTTAGCATCAGTCTGATCAGGTTTCCACGAACGCTCATACATCCATTTACTACCCGCGTTGTTTGTTCCCCCGCCCCAATAACTGGTACTGGTAATATACACATCGCGTTTTGCAACACCCTGGAACAAAAGACTTACATCGAAGCCTTTCCAAGAAGCATTCAGGTTCAATCCGAAATTAAAACGCGGTGTATTATTTCCTATAATACGGCGGTCGCCCGGGTCATCGACAGTACTTGATCCTGCACTGATAAGGCCATCGCCATTCAGGTCGCGATACCAAGGGTCACCAGGATAAAGATCTCCGGTATGGTATGGTCCCCAGAAATGGTATTTGGTACCATCCGAATTAAGTTCGAGATCGCTCTCCTGCAATATACCTCCTGTTTCATATCCCCATATTTCACCTATTTTCTGGCCTTCGTAAAAATTACTTAATGCCTTGGTCGGGTTAGAAGGATATTTAGTCACTTTCGAAGTAGCATCAGATAAAACAAAGTCGGCACTATAGGACAATCCGTTGGATAGACGGTCGTTCCAGGTAAGAGTTAATTCCCAACCTCTTGTACGCATCTCACCGGAGTTTTCGCGTGGAGGAGCAGCCCCCAGCAAATTAGGATAAGCTACGCTGCTTTCTATAAGAATATCAGATGTAGTACGTTGGAACACATCGAATACCAATCCTAACCTGTTGCGCAGCACATTGATATCTAATCCGAGGTTAATCGTTGTTGCTTTTTCCCATGTCAGAGACGGAGACAATAATGTAGGTGCATTTACGGTATTCGGCCAGGATCCATCCAATAAGTAATAAGCTTTGGTAGAGGTCATCTGTGCCTGATATGGATAATTGCTGCCCGGCTGGCTTCCTAATTTACCCCACGATCCTCTGATCTTCAAATTATCCAGCCATTCTCTGGTTCTATCCATAAAGTTTTCTTCCGAAATCCTCCATCCTGCAGAAAAAGACGGGAAGAAGAAGAAACGCTTATCCTTGGTAAAGCGGCTGCTTCCATCATATCTACCGTTCATTTCGAACAGATATTTATCATCAAAGATATAATTGAGCCTTCCGAATATGGCCCTTCCCGTACGCCTGTATGCAGAAGTGGAAGAAGTATTTAATGTAGCATCTTCTACTGCGTTAGGATTCAGAATATTCGGAGAGAATAAATAATTCATTGTTATTTCCTGATATGAATATTCCGTATTTTCCTGATTAAAACCTAAAACAGCAGCTACAGCATGCTTTTCTTTAAATGTCTTATTAAAATCTGCATATACATTTATCTGATAATTATCAGTATTGCTTTTTCTTAATACCCCTGTATTCTTTGATGATTCATCTACTTCCGATACCGGAGACCATGTAAAGGTCAGGTATTCATGCTTCGGGGAAACACGTCTGTAATTATGCCCCTGGGGTGTAAAAGAAATATCTGCTCTTACTTTCAATGTATTTGGCATGATAATAAATTCAGGAGAAATTGCCAGAACAGTAGTCCAGTTTTTAGAGACAGCCCTGTTGCCGTAATCAAGCCATGCAAGATAATTGTCCGTCCACATACTTGGAGCCGGATCTGTTGCCAATGATTTTATGGGCATCATTATATTTTTGTCGGCATCCTGTTTTAATACAGACCATATATTACCTTTATAAGAAGGTATATAAGGCTCGTCGTAATGATTTCGGTTGTAGTTTATTTTTCCTTCGATATTAAACCAGTTATTTACTTTAGCATTCACACGTGTTGAGAAATTGAAACGTTCAAATTCATCTTTACCGATCTTGTACATGCCTTCCTGGTTCATATATCCTAAAGAGAAATAATAAGACATTTTATCCGTTCCGCCCGAAAAATTCAGATTATGCTTTTGTGTAGGAGTCCAATCGCGTACTACTTCTTTATAAGGATTCATGTTTCCGGTCCAGATAATCGTGTTGCCATTCATAATATATCTGTTATCAGGATTGGTCGGATCAGCCATAAATTTTTCTATCGCTTCCATTTTTCTCCTGTCCAAGTCACTCACGGTACCCAGTGTCCATTCAGCATTCTGCATTACAAATCGCTGAATCTCATATGCATTCATAATATCGGGTAATGCTGATGGTTTATCCCATGAAATATCATAGCTGTAACTGATTCTTCCTTTTTGATTAAACGAACCCGTTTTTGTGGTTATCAGTACGACTCCGAATGTGGCTTTAGTACCATATATGGCCGCAGCCGATGCATCCTTGATGACACTCATAGAAGCGATATCATTCGGATTCATCTGGTTCAGGGCCGATTCTCCCATCTCTATACCATCGACCAGAATCAATGGAGATTTATTGACCGATACATACTTTTTTTCATTAGCATCATAATCTATAGAAGAAGTTCCCCTGATATTAAAACTAGGCGTAGTGTTGGGTTTTCCGTTAGAAATGCTGATATTAAGGTTAGGTACTACACCCTGAAGCGCCTGCCCGATGTTTGATACCGGACGATTCTCAAAGACATCTGCCCCTACTGCTGAAACAGCTCCGGTTAGATTAGCTTTTTTCTGAGTACCGAATCCTACAACTACCACCTCATCCAGTAATTCTGAATCTTCGTTTAATGTCACATTTATTGTAGTCTGATTGCCTACTGTTATTTCTTTTTTCTGATAACCTAAAAAAGAAAAAACTAAAACTGCTTTCGAATCTGTAACCGGAATCGAATAATCCCCGTCCAGACCGGTTGCTGTTCCGGTAGTTGTTCCTTTAACGGCAACCGATACACCGATTAAAGGTTCATTGTTCGAATCCGTAACGACTCCTGTTACCGTAGTAACCTGACTAGCCTCTCCGATTTCTTTTTTTTCCAGAGAATCAGTTCCAGCCTGCAGATTACCTATCCCACCCGTAAAGAATAAAAGACATAAAAAACAAATCACTATAGAATTTGTTTTTCTGATCTGAATTCCAATTAAATTTTTTAAGGTTTTCATAAATTTGAATTTCTAAGTTTAATACATTAGATTTTTAAAGTTTTGAGGAAGTATGCCTCAATAGTAAGAATGTAATTTTTCAGGTCTTTTTCTACATGGCATTATTTTAATTAGGTTATTAATAAATTATAATACTCAATTACGAACAAAC
>DQAM01000267.1 GCA_003523545.1 Dysgonomonas sp. | reverse complement strand
TAAGTTACGGATTGATTAAATATTACGATAAAACCGTTGCTTTACTAGAACAAAGAGTTTTTTCCAAATTTGTCCATAACAAGGCTATTCAAAAGGCAAAAGAAAGTTACAGAATTTCGCCTGAAACAAAAGAAATACTGAATGAAATGAAAATAAAATAGCCCGGACAATTGAATCCGGGCTATTGTTATCACAAGCATTAACTCAAAATATTTAGTCGTCAATATCAATCAGATTGAATTTCGAATCGAATTTCAGTTCAAGACCGTTGGTAAGAGAAACTTCGTAACGGTTCCGGTTTTCTTTCTCTATTTTATTGATCTTTGTATTAGGATAATTTTTAATTACAAATTTTTGTATCTGCGTAGGCACTACTGCCTGTGGCAATTGTGTGTACTTGCAATCAATCTCTTTCCAGATACCTTTCTTGTCGAACTCAATTTTATCACCGTTAGTAAAAATAACCTCATAAGATTTATCAAAAAATTCTTTCTCCATCTTTACCAGTGCAATCGATTGCTCGTTGAAATGGCTTTTTATCAACTGCTGTGAAGTAGCAGGCAACTGGGTATAAGTGATTTGTATATCATTAGAGGCTTTCGCTGAAAATTGTATGGCTAGTATGCATACAATAAATGTCAAAATCTTTTTCATAAATACTTTTTTTAAATTCTATGTTGCAAATATCACAAGCAAAACTGAAAAGAATATGAAAAAACTATTATAATAATTTTTTTTTCATGGAAACTTCGAAACAATGGTAATTTTCTTCGTAATAATACCTGAGGTTTAGATTTTCCATGTCACTGATAGATTTAACGATGGCAAGGCCTAAACCGGTAGAACCTTCCTTTTTATTTCCCTGATAGAACCTTTCGAATATAAGTTTTGGATTAAGCGAATAATCTTGTCCGGTATTTTTAAAAATAACCTTATCCGGAGAAAGCTGTATATATAATTTCCCGTTTGGTATATTATGGGTATATGCATTCTTTAATAAATTATTGACTAATATACTTGCAAGACTTTGGCTCATCATAATAGTAAATATTCCATGTTCTTGTAGAACTACTTCGATATTCATATTACAATATATTTCTTCATAATCTTTCAAATACTTCCTGACCATTGCATTCAAATCTATACTTTCTCTATCCGTAAACTGTCTGTTATCAATTTTGGAAAGGAGAAGCAAAGACTTATTCAACTTGCTTATATAATCTAATGTTTGATGAGTTTTAGCTAATTGGCTCAGTTGTTTTTCCGACAATGTCTCATCTTCCATAAGTATTTCGAGACGATTCCGGCATACTGCAAGCGGTGTTTGTATTTCGTGCGAAGCATTTCCAATAAATTGTTTCTGTTCTTCAAAGACTTCTTCTGCACGTTTCAAATTCCTTATTGCCGATTCATTCAGTTTTTTGAATTCGGTGATATCCGTATCGTTATCTAATGGCTTGTTCTTTGTACCTATCCTGTAATTATCGAGCCATTCGAGCAATTTGTATAAAGGTCTGTTACTTCGCTGATAAACCCATACATTCACTAAAATAATGATAAACAACAAACCTACGTACAAAAATATCATCCAATATAATATAGCCTCTTTCAGGTCATGCTTCTCAATGGTAGGCGTGGAAACTACCAGTTCATAATATTTACCGTCTTCGTCCCTGTATATGGTAGTAAGGATGCGTGCAGGTTCGGTCTCCATCTTAAGCGGGATGAATACCATGGAATCGACATAACTAATGTGAGGTTTACTTTGAGCATATTCGGAAGATACCTCAGATATGTAATACTGATTATTCGAATTACTGCTTTTCGAGGGCAATTCCTCACCCGCCAGAAAACGTATTATTATCTGTTCGGAATAGTCTTCGAGCGAATCGTCCACTTCATCATTTATTTCGTAAATCATGGTTATATAAAAAAAAGAAGCCCACACGGCAAGTATTATACTCAGTGCAATAGATAACCGGATGATTATACGGTAAATTAATTTCATATTATGTTTATTCAATTGTCATTTTATATCCGATTCCGTATATGGCCTTTATCTCCACAGATGCATCCGATTCCTTTAATTTCTTCCTCAGCTTTTTGATCTGGGCATATATGAAATCAAAATTATCTACCTGGTCGATATGGTCGCCCCACACAGATTCTGCCAAGGTATTTTTATCTATCATCCTGTTGCACCTGTTGACAAAATAGAGCAAAATATCATATTCTTTGCGATTAAGTTCCAGATTTTTATTATTTACCAGAACTTTGAACTCATCCGGGTAGATTTTTAAATTACCTACTTCAATAATAATCTCACCGTCATTCTGCTTACGCCTTATTACACTCCTTATGCGTGCGATGAGTTCGGCAAGATGAAATGGTTTGGAAAGATAATCATCCGCACCCAGTTCAAGCCCTGTAATTTTATCTTCCAGCGAATCCTTTGCCGAAATAATGATCACACTGTCACGCTTGTGCATTTTTTTAAGTTCTTCTAGCAAAGTAAGCCCATTGCCATCGGGAAGCATTATATCGAGAAGGATGCAATCGTAATCGTAATCTTCTGTTTTAAGGAGGGCAGAATTGTAGTCGGAAGCGCATTCTACAACATAACGTTCGTTTTCAAGAGACTCTTTTATCAGTTCCTGCAAGGAAGGTTCATCTTCAATTATCAGTATTTTCATAACAAAGTTAATCTTGGCATATCCAAAGAACAGCCTTATTTCTGAATAAATTCTGAAATGATAATCAATTATAAAGATATTCGAATTATTTTTAACGCTATTCATTATTTTTTGTAATAATTAGAACTCCCCGGCATGTTTATTGTTTTATATACGTGAAGAATGAATATTAATACTAATAAAATGATTATGAAAAAAGGATTGTTTATAGTTATCTTATCTGCTATTCTCATGTCCTGTTCATCATATAGATCTCTTAATTTGAACAGACTAACGACAGGAATGACCAAAGCACAGGTAGAAGAAGTAGCTGGAATTCCCGAAAGAGTATTAGCAGTAAACCAAACGGAAGACGGTTATCAGGAAGTTTTACAATACAGAACTTCCTCGAGCGAAATATATGCTCTCGAATTCTGGAACGATTATCTTACGGGATATGAATACCTTTATGATGATGTAGCTTATGTTCCGCCGGTAGCTCCGCCCTTATATATGCCGGACTACGGAAGGCCGATTATAATCGTGCATCCTGATAACAGGCCGAACAGACCCAATCGTCCGCCCAGCGGAACAAGACCGCCGTCGCAAAGGCCACCTAGCGGGATAACCCCGCCGATAGGTACTGTACCTCCTAATCAGAGGCCTCCTTCTAACAGACCGACGACACGTCCGACAGAAAATGCGCGTCCTGTGGGCAGGCCTACCGAAAATGTAAGACCTTCGACACGGCCCTCTACAAGTTCGGACGCTTCGAGTAATTCAGGAAGAACGACAAATCGCTCAGACTTGAGACGATGAAATATTGAAGAAGCCATATAATTATGGCTTCTTTTTTTATGTATTAATAAGCCCGTTCGTATTGAACAGGAAGAATATCACAGTCATCGGTTTTGTGGGTTGCATGTAAGATGAAATAAGGATGCCTTAGAAGTTTTCTTCCCAGGAATACAAAGTCACATTTATCGGATTCTAAAAGCTCTTCTATTTGTTCCAGTGTGGATATTTCACCCACA
>DQAM01000266.1 GCA_003523545.1 Dysgonomonas sp. | reverse complement strand
CCGTGCGTACATCATTATTTTTGATGTCGGAAATATATGCCATAGAATCGCCTGCCTCGAAGTATATTTTCTGAGAGCCATAGAAAAGGTTATGAAATATTTCGTTTAATTTTTTTTCAACTTCTTCTTCGGAATATCCGGCTTCGACAAACAGATTTCTATACTGTTGAGTCTCGAATGCTCCCTTTTCCCAAGGAATAAGATTTTCACTTTCTTTTTCCTGACAAGAAAAAAGAAAAACAGTTATTATGAGAAGAAAAAATAATAGGTTCGTTTTCATTGTGTGATAAATTCAGAGATAAAAAGGAAGACTTGCCTAAACTTCAATCTTGACTTTAAACAAGTCTTCCCCTGCATTTTATTTACTGTCTAAAACTCATCATCAATTTGTTGCATTAGGTTTCATATTCGGATTAGAGTTCAATTCTTTTGATGGAATAGGAAGTATCCAATGTTTGCTGTAATTGAATGGAATGGCTCCCGACAATTCTGTCTGCTCTATCTGAACAAGATACTTCTTCTCTAAATTACCCAGAATAGAAGTAGCATCCGGATCATTCGGATTATTATACCAGCGCATCAGATTATAGAATCTCCATCCGTCAAGATATAACTCGACCGAATATTCATGTTTAAGCAAACGGCGTACTGTATTAACTGTGGTTCCCGGCAAAATGAGACTGCCATCTCGAGAAGATACCACTTTTCCTAAAGTAGGTGCTGCAGCCAACAGTTGTTCCGCAGTCGGCAGGTTACCTCTGCCTGTTGTATAGAATAGGCCTGCATCGGAATCTGTCGAAGGCACTTGATTATTAGCTCGATCTCTTACTTTATTTATATAGATCAGAGCCGTAGCTTCATCTCCTGTTTCAATACAGCATTCTGCATACATAAGCAAAATATCGGCATAGCGCAACAGGCGGTCGTTTATTCCGCTTTTAGCCGGATCAGACATCCATCCGTCATATGCATATTTGCGTGCGCCAAACCACTTACCCTGACGAACGGTATAATCTCCTCCGAAAAGCTTAGTATAATCCCACATACTTCCATCTTCACCTTTCCAGCTGGCCCCGTTAGGTATCCACAAGCCATGATAGGCTCTAGGATCAATGATATTTCCAATGTTATCTCTTTCAAATTCATTGTATAACGCAAGAGATGGCATCGAGTTCCACCAGTGATTGGTTGAATTAGGAGTAGTCATTTCTATCTGACGCATAGTATTTTGTCCCGTATATATCCAATCATTCTGATCACTATTCGCTGCCGGATTGAATCCTTGAGTATCCTGACTTTGACAAAATTGAACTTCAAATATAGATTCTTCATTGTTTTCATTGGTTTCCGAAGAATTGTCCCGATAGTTCTGTACAAGATCATATTCACCCGAATCGATAATTTCTTTTAACACTTCTTTGGCTAATCCCCATTCCGCACTACCTGCACCGGCAGTACCATCCAAAAGTGGACGTCCCATATATGCCTTTGCCAGAAAGCCGAGTGCAGACCCTCTTGTAGCACGGCCGACATCATTCGAATTTGCAAATACTTCGGAACGTACAGGTAAAAGCCCAGCCGCTGTTTTAAAGTCTTCGATCATATTCTGGTATACTTCACCCGGTTGTGCAGGGGCTTTCATATAATCACTCGACGCTGGAACATTACTACGGTCTATAATCTGATCGCCCCACAGCATACATAAATAAAAACGGCTCAATCCTCGTAAAAAATATGCTTCACCTCTTAATCTATCATACAGTTTTTTGTCTGTCGGATTATTGAGATCAAAAGCATTATCTTGATTCTCCTCCAATTTTTTTAGAGCAAAATTGGAGGCATATTGAAATACATACATATCCTGATATGCCAATACCATGAACCCACCATCTGCTCCGACTGTGTATGCACTCAATTCGGCCGACTCTGGTTCGCCTTGTGCCGCTCCATTGGTAAATAAAAATTCGTCACTCCTATTATTGAGAATAAAAGGCATAACACGTGCCCAGCCCCCTCCACGCTGCATAATGTTATATGCACCGTTGACGGCATATATCAAATGTTCTTGAGTATTATAATAATTATCTTCACTTGGATTTACCGGGTGATAAAAGTCCATTTCAGGCTGACATCCGCTAATACTTAACCCTGCGATTGTCAGAAGTGCTCCTGCTATATATTTTTTTATTTTCATAATCGATTTGTTTTTTATGTTAATAAGGAGAGATTTAGAATGTCAACTGCAATCCGGCGAAAAATTCCCTCGAACTCCAGAATGATGTATTCCAGTAATATGCATTATCAACTCCGCGTGTCAGTGTATTCCCGTCTCCGGGTACCTGAGGATCAAACATAGAATAGCTTGTGATCGTAAAAGGATTTTTGACACCGGCATAAATACGAAGGTGTTCTAACTGGTATTTCTCCAAAAAGTTTTTAGGTACAGTATATCCCAATGTGATACGGTTGCAACGGATATAAGAGCCATTCTCTACAAAATAGTCGGAAGGTCTGGTCGAATTACCGTTAGGATCTCCCCATGCAACACGTGGAATGGATGAATTTGTATTGGCAGGCAGAGTTATAGTCTCTCCTCCGGGTGTTGTAAACGTTATGTCTTTAGCCCTGAATCGGTCTGCCATATCATCTTTTTGATTATGAACGGCTTTACCTGCCATAAACGTGCTCTTGTAATTATTATATATCTTATATCCTAAATCTCCCTGAAAAAGCATGGATAGGTCAAACCCTTTATAATCGATCTGAATATTTAGACCAACAGAAACATCGGGTATCGACGATCCAAGGAATGTTTTATCTTCATCGTTTATTACTCCGTCACCATTGAGGTCTACATATTTCAAGTCTCCTGCTTTAGCTGCATCCTGATAGCGTTCTCCTTTACTATTAACATAACCGGCTGCCTCTTCGTCTGTTTTGAAAAGTCCTGCTGTCTTGTATCCCCAGAATTGAGATACAGGCTGTCCCGATATGGTACGGGTAACATATCCATTCGATGTATTACCGCCTGCCAGAAAATCGTATGTTCCCAAGTCAGTAACTTTATTTCTGTATAGAGAAGCGTTAGGCGATACAGAGAAACCTACATCTCCGATCTTGTCGCGGTATGTAACCGCAAATTCCAATCCCCAGTTGGTCATGCTTCCGATATTCATAGGCAGAGCATTGACTGTTCCTACCGATAACGGCAATTGTACCTCCAGAAGCATATCGCTTACCTTACGGTTGTAGTAGTCAAATGTAAAACTCAGCTTGTTACTTAACAGATCCATGTCTAATCCGAAACCGGCGTCGCGGGTTGTTTCCCATGTCAGGTCTCTGTTAGCTATACTTTCGGGTAATGGTGCAGGTGCATTGCTGTCCGAAGCATTAGGCGATGACTGGTTGTTCCCTAATGTATAATAGCGGTTATCGGTATTTACCAATGCCTGATAATCATATTCTCCGACACCTCCGGCACTACCGATCCATCCTAATGTGGCACGAAGTTTCAGATTGTCCAGCCAATTGGAAGTCACATTTTTAAGGAAAGGCTCTTCGCTTATCCTCCATCCGGCAGAGAAAGAAGGGAAATTCCCCCAGCGTTTTCCCGGAGCAAATTTCGAAGTCTTATCAGCACGGAAGTTTGCCGTAAACATATATTTGCTATTATAAGAATACATTACACGTGCCAGATAAGAATAATAACTGTTGTCGACACGCGAGCTGTTTATATTCTGATCGGTCGGAAATTTACTTTCAACACCGTAATCATGCCATTCATAACTTTTACCGTATACATTGGTTGAGTATCGCTCATACCTCTCGGAAGTTACCCCTAAAACCCCTGAAACGTTATGTCCGCCTGTAAAAGTTTTATCAAAAGAAATCAGATTCTCAAATAACGTACGATTATTCCCATTCTTTTCAATATTTGTATCGGTATACGGCTGCACGTTGTTCAGCATATTGCGTGCAGGTCTAAGTTCCTGCCAATTGCCACGTTCGAAGTTGTGTGTATAGCTTATCCTGTATTTTAACCAATCAAAGAGCTTTAGCTCTGAAAATACATGAGCTAATCCTTTATAAACTGTTTCTTCTTTCTTCTGATTTTTTATATGCCAGACAATATTTGCTAAGTCATTACCATGTGCTGCGTAATCGCCTGTATTGTAAAGTTCGCCTTTGTCGTCATACACGGGTAATGTAGAGGGTATACGAAGCAGTTGGTTAATACCCGGAGTAGGTACTGATTTTGTTTTATTGTAATCCAGCTGAAGACGTCCTCCATACGTAAAACGTCCTACTGTGCCTTGTATGTTGGCATAAATATTTTGTTTTCGCGGCCTCCATGTTTTCAACTCATTCGAATCGTAACTGTAAGTTGCGCCTAACCTATAGTTGAAAGATTCGTTTGCACCACTTACACTCAGGTCGTATTTCTGAAAATTAGAACGGCTGAAATATTCTTTCCACCAGTCGGTATTTGCCATCGGATTGCTGGGGCTGGCATAAGCTGAAGGGACATTGACCTTCCACGAGCCGTCTTCTCTGGCTGCATCACTGGCTGCCATATAATACATTTCGTTCACATACACTCCAAAATCGTATGCATCCATCATATGAATACGTTTTGCCAATGAACCGGTTCCGGCATAAGCATTGAAATTGACAGTCGGTTTTCCGGACTTTCCTTTTTTGGTAGTAACCACTATTACTCCGTTAGCTCCACGAACACCGTATATTGCCGATGATGCCGCATCTTTCAACACCTGAATTGTCTCGATTTCGTCTTCGTTAGGAACTCCGGCATCTATGATTCCATCCACCACCCACAGCGGATCGGTAGTTCCTGTTATCGTGCTGGTTCCCCTGATCCGGATTTTATCGCCCGATACGTTAACACCGGCTATTGTTCCCTGTAGAGCAGACTTTATATCGCCCGGCGCTTTTAACACTTCGTCAGCGCTTAGGGTCGAAATAGCTGAAGTCAGGTCGGCTTTCCGCTGGGTACCATATCCGATAACGACTACAGTCGACAATGATTTAGCATCCTCATTCAAAGATATATTTATAACAGATTGGTTGTTTACGTTAACTTCTGCTGTTTCATACCCAATATATGATACTACCAAAACGGCATTTGGTTCGGTCTCGATCTTAAAGCCACCATCAAGATCTGTGATGGTACCTGTGGTCGTACCCTTCACTTTTACAGAAGCCCCTATAACCGGCTGACTATCGGCTGACGAGACAACTATACCTCTTATACTCTTGATCTGGCCAAAAGCTATCAAAGAACAAAAAGTAAATGATAGCAAGGTAAATAGATATTTTTTCATACGATTAAACATTTTTTTAAAGGTTACAATTTCAATAAAGTATTAACTATAAATTCTTTAATGGGTAATAGATGCTATGCACTATTAAAAAGGAGTGATTTCATGGCTGTAATTTTTTTAATTGATAAGTTTTATTGGTTACTGTGTTTATGTCATATTCATATATTGGTTTTAAAGAAGTGCCTTTCAGTAGTGCTTTATCAGAAATCAGAGGTTTCTTAATATGAGCAGGTTCTAACAATGAATTGGAATTTTTGCCCTCGGCTTTCGTCAGGCTTTTGCCTTCCAACGGAGTATAAGACCTGATCCTGAGATTGCCTCCTAATTTTGAAAGGACAGATACTTCCGATACCTCACCATTTTCCCATTTCATCGATACTTCGAATCCGCCACGAGCCACGATTCCCGAAACCATGCCTGTTGCCCATTTGTCAGGTAAAGCCGGTAATAAATGCACCGCTCCGTCGTGGCTTTGTATAAGCATCTCGGCTACTCCTGCCGTCAATCCGAAATTTCCGTCTATCTGGAAAGGGGGATGAGCTGTGAATAAGTTAGGGTATGTTCTTCCATCGGGATTATCGCTATCTGCCAATGTCAGCATGTTGTTAACTATTTTATAGGCAT
Organism: Dysgonomonas sp.; assembly: GCA_003523545.1. Classification (GTDB taxonomy): domain Bacteria; phylum Bacteroidota; class Bacteroidia; order Bacteroidales; family Dysgonomonadaceae; genus Dysgonomonas_A. Next base: position 3,942 of record DQAM01000266.1, on the reverse strand, counting down.
GATTACCATCGAGGAGGCGTGCCCAAAGATTCACTTTCCAGCCGATAGACCATCCTGTTGCCATATCTCCTCTGTATATGAGTGAATTACGTGCACCTTCAAATAACTCGGGGGAAGTATATGGTGAAATCTGATTGCCGGGATACAATCCGTACAGGTGTGATACATGACGGTGTTCGTTTTTCGGATCGTCCACATCCTCAAGCCATTCCTGAAGTTGTGTATATTTGCCGATCTGCATCGGAGGAAGTTTATCAGCTACAGACAGAAGACGCGCTTTGTATGACTTGTCTCCATCGAGAATTTCTACAGCCATAGCTGTTCGGGTTAGTATATCGAATACCAGTTGATTATCCATAGTACAACCGGCAGTTATCGGCCCGTGTTCGGGCGAAACAGACGGAGAAACTACCAACCAGCCATGCTGAGGATGCTCTATCAAAGACGAAAGAAAGAAGTCGGCGGAACCTTTCATTACAGGGTAAATATCTGAAAGGAAATTTTTGTCGCCGGTAAAAAGATAATGTTCCCACAAATGCTGAGATAGCCATGCTCCTCCGGTAGGCCACATTCCTGCCGCAGCAAAATCGATCGGGCTGGTAACTCTCCACAAGTCGGTGTTATGATGGGTTACCCATCCATCGGCACCATACATACTCTTTGCAGTTCCATGTCCGCTTTCACTCAGGTCTTTTATCATCCGGAATAACGGCTGATGAGTTTCAGACAGGTTAGTTACCTCTGCAGGCCAGTAATTCATCTCTGTATTGATGTTCACTGTATACTTGCTGTCCCAAGCCGGATACATACTGTTGCACCAAATTCCCTGCAAATTAGCGGGTTGTCCACCGGGTTGGGAAGATGATATTAACAAATAGCGTCCGAACTGAAATAATAGAGTTACAAGAGAAGGGTCCTGATCGTTCCGGAAATCGAGTATCCTTTGCGTGGTTGTTTTCTGTAGACCGGAAGGTATATTTCCCAAGTTTAGCTTAAACCGGCTAAATTGTTTATTGAAGATCTGCGAGTGCTTTTCGATTGCACTTTTATAATTTTTTGCGATGGCTTTTGCCAAAATTTCTGCTGCCTTTTTTTCCGGACTACCTCCAACGGTCTTATAATCGACAAAGTTGGTTGCGATCGAAATATAAATAGTCGCTGTTGTTGCGTCGGAAACGTATAACTTATTGTCCGAGAACCGGATTTTTCCGTCGTTGTTCTTGGCAAATGTGTGTATCTGATACCGGATCTCCCCCTTTATCCCTTCATGATCCGAGCCTTTGCCTTCAAGAACAAGTACATTGTTTTGTTCCGAAATACGGTGTTCCGACGGGTTGACATATTCTATATCGAAATTGAGGGCTCCTTTTTTATCTGCTGTGACTTGCATAATGATGACATCATCATCAAAAGAGGCGAATACCTCACGCGTGTAGTTTATACCATTGACAGTATAATGAGTAGTGGCAACTGCCCGCTCTAAATCGAGTTGACGATGATAATTCTGAAAATCATCGTGTCCCGGAAAATTCAGGATAACACTTCCGGCTGTTTGAAAAGGCATTCCATGAGTTCTTGTGAAAAAAGTCTCATTTATTAATTTATCTGCTTCTCCGTTTTTATTGTCGAATATAAGTTTCTGAGCTTCGGGTAATGCTTTTAAGGCATTCTGATTATCATTACGATAAGGCCCACCTCCCCAAATAGTCTCTTCGTTAAGTTGTAATTCTTCCCGCACCGGATTTCCATATACCATAGCGCCTAATCGGGAATTGCCTAACGGTAAAGCTTCTTCCCAAACTTTGGCAGGCTGATCATACCAGAGTCTAAGTTCTTGAGAATTACTCTTCGTTGCAAACAGGATAAAAAGCAAGAAAAAGTATTTTTTCATGTTTTGGTTTCATTTTAGGTTAACAACTTAATACTTAAAGAAAAAATTCTATTCCTAATGATATTTATCACAAATATAGAGTTCCGGTCAATGTATCCATTTCAATTATAGATACATTATTTATAAATTTGGATATTAAGAAAAATATCTATAAATCAGAGCGCAACAAGTCAGATAACAAGCTGATTATATGACACATGAATCAAAACAACAATCGTCATAAACAGCATGTTTAATTTTAGATATTTAATTTCCAATTTCAGATATTTTGAATGTGAAGGATAAAGAAGTTATGGGGAAATAAAAAAGTTACCCGACATTATCCGGATAACTTCTTCTATATTTTTGCTTAGAAATCTTTTAATTGAGGATTTCCGTAGGCGATTTTCCGAAATGTTTTTTGAATACCGTACTAAAATACCCGATGCTGGAAAATCCGGTAAGTTCACTTACTTCAGTAATAGTATATTTACGTGATTGAAGTAATTCCAATGAATAATTGAGACGGATTATTTTAATAAAATCGGTAGGTGATTGTCCTGTCAATCCCTTTATTTTTTTATAAAGAAGCGAAGAACTCACATTCATAGCTGATGCAAACTCATCTTTACCGAACAGACTATTTGAAATATTATTATTTATAACTTCCACTGCTTTTTTCACAAAACGATCATTTAACTCATTTGTAAAAATCAACTCATTATCATTTTGCTTTATCATTTTTACGGCCTTATCCCTTACGGCTTCCCTGTTCTTAACTATTGATTTTATCCGATGGGTAAGGATCATTATATCGAACGGCTTTGTGATGTAATCATCTGCACCAAGACCCAGTCCTTCCAATTGTTTCGTTTTTTCGGACAAAGAAGTGAGTAAAATAACCGGAGTATGTGATGTCTCGAATGTAGACTTTATCAATCTGCACAGCTCAAGTCCGTCCATTTCGGGCATCATAATATCAGAAATAACCAAATCCGGCATTTTTTTCTGAATTATCTGCCATGCCTCCAATCCGTCGTTTGCGATTGTGATATTGTATAAATCTTGAAGCGAATAGTTCAGGAAATTCTGCAAATCGCCATTGTCTTCAACTATAAGTATTGTCTGCTTTTTAGGTGTTAATTCTTCTTCCTCTTTTATAGATATTTCCGAACCTTCGGTGTTATGATCCGCTTCTATCGGTATATTCGTTTTTATATCTGTCTTTGTCGCTTGTGGAGAGGCTGTTTCTGCTACTTCTTTATATGGAACTCTGATAGTAAAGGTAGAACCTTCATTTACTTTACTTTTTAAAATGATTTCCCCGTTATGCATCGAAACATAACTTTTCACCAGCAATAAACCGATACCGGAGCCTACCATCTTTGAATTTGCGACATTATCGCCTCTGTAAAATTCACGGAACAGCTTATTCTGCGCATTATCGGATATTCCCAGCCCGTAGTCCCTTACCGCCAAAATCCATTCTTCTCTTTTACAAGTCAAATTTATCTCGACATTACTGTGCGGATGCGAGTATTTTATAGCGTTCGAGATTAAGTTGTCTACAACTTTCTCAAATTTCAATTCGTCAACAGCAGTAATATATACATCCTTGTCCGATGAAAAAACAAGATTGATATTATCCTTCTTGGCTGTAGCTTCAAACATGGATATCCTTCGGGATACAAGTTCCACAATATTGACCATTATCAGGAATACCTGCCCTTTACCGATATCTACTTTCTGAAAATCGAGTAATTGAGTGGTAACAAACGACAGCCTGTTAGACTGTTCGGTTGCCAAGTTCAAATAATACTGACCTTTATCCGATAGGCTTTTTTCTTTGTTCAACTCTTCGATAGGCGCCTTAATCAAAGTCAGCGATGTGCGAATATCATGTGCAGTGTTTGTGAAAAAACGAATTTTATCTTCAGCATGCCGTTGTTTCAGGCGGTTTGTATAAATCTTCAAGATAAAAAATGTGATAATTCCGATAATTGTAAATACAATCAAACGAAACCACCATGTATCCCAATATGGCGGAACTATTTGAATTGATAACATACGTT
>DQAM01000352.1 GCA_003523545.1 Dysgonomonas sp. | reverse complement strand
CACAAAGAAAATTATATCTATACCTCTTGCTCAACGTAATTCGGCGATATACCGTCATGGCGATATGGCAGGAAAGCTTTCCGAAAACGGACATTCTGATAATAGTTTGGTTTGCGAATGTGAGGAAGTATCCGTAGGAGAAGTGAAATATGCTTTAGATGAGCTTAATGTGAAGAGTCTTGTCGATCTCCGTAGGCGTACCCGTGTAGGAATGGGAACTTGTCAAGGGGAACTTTGTGCCTGCCGTGCGGCCGGATTGTTGGGCGCTAACGATAAATTCTGTACAAAGCGTGCCAAAGAAGATTTAGCGTCTTTCCTGAACGAACGCTGGAAAGGAGTCTACCCTATCGCATGGGGAGATACTTTGCGCGAAAGCGAATATACGGCATGGGTGTATGAAAGCGTATGCGGATTAAGTTCTGCCGAAAAATAAAAAAATATGAAATTTGATACAGTCATAATAGGTGGAGGCTTGTCCGGATTGGTTTGTGGTATCCGTTTACTACAACAGGGACAGCGCTGTGTAATAGTATCGTCGGGACAAAGCGCCCTGCATTTTTCGTCGGGTTCTTTCGACCTGCTCAATGCACTTCCCAACGGTGAGAATGTTATTAATCCGCTTTCTTCAATCAATGATTTGGTTGAACAAGCACCCAAACATCCTTATTCTAAAATAGGTAAAGACAATTTCGAAAAGTTGTCTTCCGAAGCTGAACAGTTTTTCAGGGAAATTGATGTCGAGTTAACCGGAACTGCCCGCAAAAACCATTACAGGATAACTCCTATGGGTATTCTGAAGCCGACTTGGTTGACGATGGATGGATTCGCCACAGCAGAAAGTAAAGATAATTTACCGTGGAATAAAGTTTCGATTTTTAATATTACAGGTTTTCTCGATTTTTATCCACAATTCATAGCAGATGAATTCCTGAAAACCGGGACAGAAAGCGATATTCATTTATTCAACCTGGAAGCATTAGACCAATTACGACGCAATCCAAGTGAAATGCGTTCGACCAATATCGCCCGAATTTTAGACAAAAATATAGAAGAAGTAAGCCGGATATTGAACGAAAAATCCGGTGACAGCGAAGCAGTTATATTTCCCGCCTGTATCGGTCTGGAAGCGTCTTCATTGGATAAGTTAAGAAAACTTGTAAAAAAGCCTGTCGTTCTCATTCCTACTATGCCCCCATCTATCGCCGGTATTCATACGCAACAATATCTGCACGATTATTTTGTGAAGGCAGGCGGGGTATATATGCTGGGAGACAGCATCCGAAATGCCGATATGCAAGAGAACCATATTTCAAAAGTATATTCTTTCAATCACGGAGATATCCCGTTTACGGCTGACAATTTTGTCCTTGCTACCGGAAGCTATTTCAGTCAGGGATTAATTGCTACATCGGATGAGATTTACGAACCAGTTTTCAATCTCGATGTCTCCTACTCTACTGATAGGAAAGAATGGTATAATCCTAAAATGTTTGAACAGCAGGGCTATCACCATTATGGAGTAAAAACAGATGATTCTTTTCGGGGAATGTACAAAGAAAAAGTAATCCAAAACCTTTTTGTGGCGGGTGCTATTCTTGAAGGATTTGACCCGATAAAGGAAGGAAGCGGTGCGGGAGTTTCTATCTTGACTTCATTATCAATAGCCCGCACAATTTTAAGTAATAAAGAAAGGGGATAAACTATGAATCTGCAACAACATAATATAAGCGAAAATAATTTTGAACAGTGCATAAAATGTACTGTCTGCACCGTGTATTGTCCGGTTGCTGCTGTCAATCCGGATTATCCGGGACCAAAGCAGGCAGGTCCGGACGGAGAACGTCTCCGCCTTAAGAAAGGTGATTTTTATGACGAAGCTCTAAAATACTGTATTAACTGTAAAAGGTGTGAGGTGGCTTGTCCTTCCAATGTAAAGATTGGAGACATCATTCAATCGGCACGAATAAAATACAGCAAAAAGAAACCGAAAGTAAGGGATTTCATTCTTGCAAACACCGATTTAGTAGGTACATTGGCAACGCCCTTTGCCCCGATTGTGAATACGACTTTAGGCTTGAAGCCTGTAAAAGCCGTGTTGGATTCGGTTTTCAAAATAGACCACAGAAGGCAATTTCCGAAATATTCGTTTGGCACATTTGAAAGCTGGTACAAAAAACAGGCAGACAGCCAAAAGTCATTTCCTAAACAGGTAAGCTATTTTCATGGCTGTTATGTAAATTATAATAATCCGCAATTAGGCAAAGACCTTATAAAGGTTTTTAATGCAATGGGAATCGGTGTACAGCTTCTGAAAAAAGAAAAGTGCTGTGGAGTGGCTCTTATCTCCAACGGTTTCATTGATCAAGCTAAAAAGCAGGCAAAGGTAAACGTTGCATCTATTCGTGAATCGGTTTTGGAGAAGAATATACCTGTGGTAGCGACTTCTTCGAGTTGTACATTTACAATAAGAGACGAATATCCGCACTTACTCGATATAGATACAAAAGATGTAAGAGACCAGGTTGAACTTGCCACACGGTACATTTACAGGCTTTTGAGTTCTTCGGATATGAAGCTGAGATTTAAGGATGAAAAAATAAAGGTTGCTTATCACACCCCTTGTCATATGGAAAAACTAGGCTGGTCTTATTATTCGATTGAACTGTTGAAACTGATTCCTAATATAGAACTGACTGTTCTCGATTCGCAATGTTGCGGTATTGCCGGTACTTATGGATTTAAGAAAGAAAATTATAGAACCTCACAAGATATAGGGGATGGTTTATTCAAACAAATAGAATCTACAGATTACGATTATGTGGTAACCGATTGTGAAACCTGCAAATGGCAGATAGAGATGTCTACATCCAAGAAGTGTGAACATCCCATAAGTATTATAGCAAAGGCAATATTGTAAGGAAATCAACTTTCGAATAAGGTTTCGATATGTGTTTCTTAAAATTACGATTCAGATGCATCAATATTTTCCAGATTAAGTTAAATAATTTTTTTAGTTTAAAACAACTTAGCAATCCAAGTATAATATACTGAAAATAAACAGTATACACTATTAAACTAATCATATTTTCATTTAGCTAAATCATAAGAAAATCGTAACATTTAAATTTGTATAAATCTTTCTTTTTTTGTATATTTATATAGAGCGATGATTTTATAATAAAAAAGTGTCTTAATAAATTTCGAGTACAGTTTTTTTGATGTTTTATTAATTACTAAACTAACTAATTATGGGAAAGATATATAGTGTTAAAACGAATCAGGATATTCAAGTTAATAATTATTGTGCGTTTAATTCACAGCAATATGACATTGAAAATTCATCCACTTATTTTGGAGTATTAAATATTCTAAGAAAAGCTTTTAATTTAGCAGATTTTTCTTTTCTTATAAAAGATAGAAATAATACAATGTAAAGGGTCTTGTGCTTTATTATATATAACTCTTTACAAATAAACACATACAAACAGCCCGCTTCAGATAATAAAATAGAATAAATTTTTAGAGTAATCTTATATTATTCTATTAGTGTAAAATATACATATAGTAGGGTTAGAAATACTTTTATTATAAACAGTATAAAATAAAAAAGTCTGTATATCGTTTGATTTACAGACTTTAATTTTTTTACAGAGAAAAAGATACTTTTCAGAGTAGTCCCAGGCAGA
>DQAM01000464.1 GCA_003523545.1 Dysgonomonas sp. | reverse complement strand
GTGATTAACAGGACAATTGCAACAGCTATTTAATATTTAATTAGTTTTACCTACAACGAAGTGGAGCTTTCCGTTAAGGAAGGTATTCACTTCGTTCATTTAAATTATGCAGATAGAAGGTTACATACATTCATTTGAGACCTTTGGGACTAAAGACGGGCCCGGTATACGATTTGTCCTATTTTTGCAGGGCTGTCCACTTCGTTGCTTATATTGCCATAATCCGGATACATGGAATAAAGAAGGAGCGAAATATATATGGACTTCTCAGCAAGTATTTGATGAAATGTATAAAGTCCGGATGTTTACAAAAGGAGGAATTACTGTTTCGGGAGGAGAGCCGTTGTTGCAGCCTGATTTTGTATCTGAATTATTCAGGTTATGTAAGGAGAATAATATCCATACTGCCGTTGATACATCTGGGTATTTATTGAATAATAAAATAAAAGAAGTATTAAGATATACAGATTTGGTGCTCTTAGATGTAAAACATATCGATACTGAAAAATATTATAGTCTTACAGCAAGACCGCTCGAACCGACTCTGCAGTTTATCGATTATTTAAGTGAAATAAATAAACCTGTTTGGTTGCGCTATGTGCTTGTTCCGGATTACACGGATGCAGAAGAAGATTTGATAAGATGGGCTGAATATATGTCCCGGTTTAGGAATATAGAGAGAGTGGATATTTTGCCTTTTCATCAGATGGGGCTGCATAAATGGGAACAGATCGGTAAAGATTATAAAATGAAAAATGTTCGTACCCCCTCAAAAGAAGAAATTGATAGGGCGGAACATATATTTAAGTCTTATGGACTTCCTGTCTAAATAAGGAGCTTTAATTTCAAAAATAGTGTACAACTACTTATTAAGTTATATTCAATATACCGCATTAAAACAAGAAAACCCACTGTTTATGCGGGTTTCTGAGTACTCGGAGCGGGAATACTTTTATGTTTTATATTTAGTTGATTTTTAATTATTTATAATTGAATTATTCTTTAATGTGGAACGAATTATGTAACATTTGCCGTGTAAAACACCACTTTTTACAGAATAGCACATCTAAATTTACAAAATAAACTTTAGCCAAACATTATCATATATTTATAAATCTCAAAAAATATTATTGCGTTTGTTCTACACGATACAAATACTTAACTTTATAGGGAAAGATTGATTAGGTATTAAATCAAGAGGGGGTAGAATGAAGAATCAAAAGAGTCCGGAAGAACTACTACTGGATAAGATCATACAGAATAAGAGTCCGCAGGAAATTGAATTAATCATCCACACGATACTTATCAAGCTGGATAACAACGAACCATTGACCGAAGAATTCAAGGCCGAAATAAAGGACTTGTTGAAATCGTCATTGCCATACCTGGCGGATATATTGGATTATGTACGCTTAATAGAAAGAAGGGAAAAATTGAATGAATGAGAAGTATTCTTTAGGCAAAAGCTGTAATATAGTGGAGAACGTCTTTTATTCATTGAAGGGGCGTATCTCAGATAGCGATCATCTGCCGGATGATATTAAAGACGATATGTTGCAATTCATGCTGGTGGCAGAACCGCATCTGGAAGAAATATTGAAATACATCCGGGAAAATACGGGTGAATAACACTTAAAAAAAACTAAAAAAGTAATTGTGTTTTCGGGGTTAGGGAGATTTTTTGCTCTCTAGCCCCTTGTTTTTGGAGTATTGCATAACCAATAAGTTAAATCTATGGACGCTTTTCAGGATTTTAACCGTTACGGCACTGATTTAACTTAAAAATATAATCTCACTTTTTTCCGTGAAAACAAATAATTAACATCGAATCATCCTATCTTCGATACTAAGCCGGCTTAATTTATCTATTAGTAAAATGTTAACCAAACAAGGAGGGTTTTATGGAGGAAAAAGAATATTTGAAAAGGTGTCTTACTGATAAAATAATAAAAGATATATCCATCTTTTTTGATGAGATACCCGTGAATGAATTAATTGATTACCTGTGTGAAACTATAATACAGAATAAGGATAAAACAGATATAACATACGGCATTAAACTTATCAGCTTTATATGCACTCTTGAAAAAGATACAGTAAATAAAATAATACAAAAACATTGAGGCTTGAAGCCCCCCCTTAAGATAGATCAGTTAAAAAGGGGGGGGGCTTTTCTATTATATAGAATGTATACAATCATAAAATTCATTGCAATGCTTTCTCTAGCTCAAATTGTTGTTTCAATAATTCGAAATATTTATGTGTTTCGGTCAATGCTTTTACTTCTTTCTGAGTTATAGCCCAGTCTTTATAATATTGATCACCTTCAAATCTAATTTTCGCTTCTTTTGCTGAAATAACATTCTCTATAACCTCTAGTTCTTCATCTTTAGGTTCAACATCAATCCATTCCCATACTTCACTATTATTATCTCTTTCAACATTAGAATAAGATAAATTGAAAATATTATCACCTACTTTGATTTTAAAGTTTTTGACAAAAAGCCAGTCATCTCCGTGGTAACGCATCACAAACCTTTCCCAAACTTTTGAATTATTCTTTCCTATATAAGCATAAAATCCTCTTGAATTCGCATATTTAGGTTGGCTTTTGTGTTGTATCCATGTGATATCATTCATATCATCATATTTTTCATTAAAAAGATTCTTTAGTTTATTAATATTCACTTGGATCTCATCTAATTTTACCCTATTAATACTATCTTGATTTACGACCTCTTTTATCTCAACATTTATCGAATCATTGTTTGGTATATCAGTATTATCGCTATTCGAACTACTTTGTTTGTTATTACACGAAAAACACAATAATACTGCTAACATCATTAAATAGATATTTTTCATAAAATTATAAAGTTTAGATTATTTTTATTTCTTATCTTTTTGCAAAAAGGTTACAAATTCCTGTAGAATAGCTTTATCTTTTTTCAACTGTTCATTTTCCTGTTCCAGCCTTTTCTGTCGGGCAAACATCTGTAAAATTCGAGTATATATTTCTTTTGGAAATTCAGAAGGAATTAATATTTCTTCTATGCCGTCAGATATGACAAGGTTTCCATTATCCTCTTTTTTGATGATAAATGAGACAGAGCCATCAACAGATATTGAACTGGATGCCGAATTTTCGTCACTTTGTCTAAGCATAGTACCATCGCCTGTAAGTAACCATTTAATATCCAGATCAGGGTATTTTGATCGAACTTGTTCTAGCTTATCAACACCTATCCCTTTCCGCATACTATTAATATAACCATTGGAAGCACCAATAGATTCTTGAAACTTATACTGGCTAATACCCTTATAGCTAAGGTATTCAATAAGTCTTTCTTTAACAGTCTCACTATTAGGCATATAAAGTCAAATTAATATTAATTAACTTGATATGCTATAATAATTAACATAGCAATATCTCTATATTAATATAGCATGTTCTATATCTGCATATATAAAGCCTGAGGAATTCCAAAGACTTTACAAAGTAAACGAACAAATATAGCAAATAAAATCCCCAAAAGGTGGGAGAAACTTCAAAAAATTAGAATTATGGCAACCTACAAAAATTCATTCTATTCGAACATTAATCAATGTACCGGGGAATACATATTCTGTGAAAACAAACCGACATTGTATAAAGGATGTAAAATATACCATAGGATAAAAAGCAAATCAGCTTCGGCAAACTGCTTTGATGTAGTGAAAGATGGTGTTTGTATAGCAATGTATTGTGGATTAAGTGGTGCTA
>DQAM01000463.1:5533-5942 GCA_003523545.1 Dysgonomonas sp. | reverse complement strand
TTTGCGAGTATTTTGCTTCGAATGATACTTTTTGTAGAATAAAATATACATTATTTACTTTCATATACTCTTATAATCGACATTCTGACAATTTAATATTGTCAGGACAACTATCCGGCTTATAAATAATTACATAAAAAAAGAGATACTTTTTTAAGTACCTCTTTCCTTAAAAAACCTCTTCATCTATCAATCTCATGGTTTCATACCAAGTGCTTTTATATACCCTTCATTTTTTATGCAATTGTTGAATTTCATATTTTCAAGTAAATTCGTCATTGCTTTTCTCACTAATTCCTGGTCGGGACGGGCTTCCCTGATTTTTGCAAAACTGCTTCTGTCTGCTTTTGTATATTCGACAATCAGACTCCAGTTATCAGGAGTAGGAATCGTTACCATACAGCTTCCC
>DQAM01000463.1:4109-5246 GCA_003523545.1 Dysgonomonas sp. | reverse complement strand
ATTCATCTGTATTTTCTCCTGTCTCTCCCATATACATCGGTAGATTAACACTATCCCTGAAATTCACGAAATCCTGAATGTCATTTTGCAATGTATCACACCAATAACGGTGGCAGGTATACATCAGTTTATCATCAAATTTGGAATCATTAAATATGCGGAAATTGCTATTCCATTGTGCTCCTCCTAATAAGATAATATGGTTTGTGTCAACGGTGCGTATGCTATCAGTACATCTTTTATATAATGGTTCGAGAGAATCATTCAAATGCGCATAGCCATCCAGAAAATAATGAGCAATCGGCTCATTAAGCAAGTCATAACCTAAAATCAACGTATCATTAGCATAATGATTGGCTACCTCTTTCCATATACTGCAAAACAAGGCTTTACTTTCTTCGCTTTCCATGAGCCACGGATAACCGTAGCTGTCGTCGATATTATCGCCCGTTTGTCCTCCCGGTGCATCATGCATATCCAGAATTACATACAACCCTTCTTCACGGCACCATTCGACTACACGGTCAATCATTTCAAAACCATCCTGATCTGCAGTCAGTCCCATATAATCCTCATCTGTGAAAAGCTTATAATGGAAAGGTATACGAATCGAATTCATCCCGGTCTGCTTGATATATCGGATATCATCCCGGGTATTGTAATTCTCTTTGAATTGAGTCCAGAACCACTTTGTAAAATCAGGACCAACCATTTCACTGAATGCATCGTTGATAGTCCTGTAAGAATTTACATTCGAAAATAAAAACATATATCCTTCCGGATTCAGCCAGTTTCCCAGGTTTATACCCTGTATAAAAAACTTTTCGCCATTGGGCTTTACCAGATCGGGGCCATCTACACGTATAAATCTATCCGGGGTATTAGTATGAACGGGAGTTGTGTCTTGTTCGGAAGAACAAGCACTAAAAAGAACAGCTATTAGTAAAAGATTAATTATTTTTTTCATGTTGTAATTCATAAGATTATAATTGGAAAAGTACAAGAAACACCAAAAGAGAAATGTTCCTTGTACTTTCAAAAACTAATTTGCTAAGGAGAATTCAGCTTTCAGAGTTGCATTGCTGTCTCCTCCTACCCACAAATGAAAATCACCTGGTTCAGCCTTTTTAACCAAAT
>DQAM01000463.1:2792-3943 GCA_003523545.1 Dysgonomonas sp. | reverse complement strand
TTCTGTCGATAACCTAAACTCGATAACCTTGCTTTCACCGGCTTTAAGATGAACCCGTTGAAAACCTTTCAACTCTTTAACAGGACGTATTACCGATCCTACAAGATCCCTGATATATAATTGCGCTACTTCCGTACCATCGGAATTCCCGGTATTTCTAATATTGACACTAACTGTCAGCTCCCTTCCCATATTAATAGAGGAAGAAGATAGTCTTAGATCAGAATATTCGAAAGTAGTATATGATAACCCATAACCAAAGGGATACAACGGATCTTTTCCTGAATCCAGGTAGAAAGATGTATTTCCTAAAGAAGTCTGCCCTGCTTCCAGAGGAATATCCTTCAACATGGTTTCGTTACCCATCGGCGGCCTTCCGGTATTATTATGATTATAATACATCGGTATCTGTCCTACCTCGCGTACAAAAGTGACCGGAAGCTTTCCGCTTGGGTTTGCTTTTCCGTAAAGCAGGTCCAATATTGCCGGACCTCCCATTGTTCCCGGATGGAAGTTAAATAATACGGCATCAGCATAAGGCAGATCGCGTTCTATTGTCAAAGGACGACCGGCCATGATAACCAATACAACCGGTTTGCCTGCACTTTTCACTGCCTTCAATAAATCCGACTGTACACCAATCAGGTTTATATCCGATAGTGAATGAGCTTCACCTGACAATATAGCCTCTTCTCCGACAAATACAACAGCCACATCCGCAGAGGCGGCTGCCTGCCTGGCTTTTTCAAAATTACCCGTATTCAGATCGCGGCTAAATGCTAAAGCCGGCTCGTACACATAATTAATATGCTTATAATCGCCTTTAAGCGCACCTACCGGTGTAACAGTATAATTCTTATCTCCATCGAAAATCCATGTTCCAAGCTGATCGTGCGGAGCATCTGCCATAGGGCCTATGACTGCGATTTTCTGTGTTTCCCTGATAGGTAGTACTCCGTTGTTTTTCAATAAAACTGCAGATTCTATAGCTGCTTGTCTGGCGGCGGCCATATGTTCAGGAGCATACAATACAGAGGATTTACTAGTATCCGTATACGGATTTTCGAATAGCCCCATCCTGAATTTTACACGCAATATGTTAGCTACCGCTGCATCCACGGCTTCCATAGATACCTTTCCCTCATTGATCA
>DQAM01000463.1:0-2688 GCA_003523545.1 Dysgonomonas sp. | reverse complement strand
TAAGATCCTGTTACCATTTCCATGTCGAGTCCGGCATTGGCTGATAATTCAGCAGCATGCTTTTCATCTTTGGCATATCCGTGGGAAATCATTTCCCCGATCGAATTCCAGTCGGATACGACAAAACCGTCAAATTTCCACTCATCACGAAGAATATCTTTCAAGATATATTCATTGGCGGAAGCAGGAATACCGTCATTATCATTGAAAGAAGTCATAAGCGTTGCCGCTCCTGCTTTAATCGATTCGTGGAAAGGCGGAAGATAGACATTCTTCATCTGATGAGGAGGAATGTTTGTACTATTATAGTCTCGTCCACCTTCACCAGCACCATAACCGATAAAATGCTTAACGCAAGCAGCGATAGAATTCGGATCAGCCAGGTTTCCGTTACCCTGAAACCCTCTAACCATCGCGGAACCTAACTGTCCTCCCAGATATGTATCCTCGCCTAAGCTTTCCGCGATACGTCCCCAGCGTCCATCGCGTGAAATATCGAGCATAGGGGCAAATGTCCAGTTTACCCCTCTCGAACGGGCTTCTATCGCTGCTATGCGCGCTCCATCCTGTACTAACTGCGGATTGAATGAAGCTGCCTGTCCTAATGGAATAGGAAAAATTGTTTTAAATCCATGTATCACATCGCGTCCGATAATCATAGGAATACCCAGACGACTCTCTTCCATGGCCGTTTTCTGTAATTTATTCAGAATCTCAGGATCTGTAATATTCAGTAAAGACCCTATTTTGCCCTCTCTTACGGGACGTGCTATATTTTCTTCCAGTGCTCTATCTGCAGACTGTTTGATAAGGGCAGTCTTTTCCTGCCTCGACATTTGGGACGGATGCTTCTGCCCTTCTCCTCCGGCAATTCCCATCCTTATCATGAAGGTGTTCATGTCATCGTCACTGTATTGGGCAATGGCCTTGTCATCGATACCAAAATAACTTATCTGGTTCATCTGGCCGATTTTTTCCTCTAATGTCATTTTAGATATCAGATCCTTTACCCGTTGTTCGACGTTATCCTGGGCATAACTTATCGAACATACACTCATCAATGCCAAAGCACCCCACAATTTTATCTTTTTCATTTTCATCTTCTATATATGATTAATATGATTTTCCTTTTATTTTTGATATACTCTTACGTAATCGATATGATACAATGCCGGAAAGATATCAGGATCAACTCCCATCTGTCCACCCCAGTCACCACCAATGGCTAAATTTAGCTTGAGGTAGAACGGCACATTAAACGGCCATGTTTTCTTATCTCCTTTTTTATCATTCTCGAACCTGAAAAACGCTTTACCATCTACATAGCCTGTAATTTCATCTTCAGTCCATTGCAATCCGTAGATATGGTAATCGTTTTCCACATCTTTTATGGTTATATTCGTGCCTTTCTGTGTGCCTATCGAATGATTGTATGCCTGAGTGTGGATGGTAGAATGGATTACATCCGGCTGATAACCGACATATTCCATTATATCGATCTCCCCATCCAATGGCCAATTCTCGAATTTTTCGGGCAGCATCCAGAAAGCAGCCCACGTACCTTTGCCTTTAGGCAGTTTGGCACGCATCTCAAAATATCCGTATTTCCAGGCTTTTTTTGTATTCATTCTCGCAGAGATAATGTCCGATCCCTGATACGGCTTATCCAGTTTAATAGCTGTAATGACAAGCGAGCCGTCTTTTATTTTGGCTACAGTATCTGTTCCTGATATACGGTCTACATAGTTTTGCAGCTCGTGGTTTCCCCAGCCATGATTTCCGGTTTCGAACCACCATTCTTCTCCCGGCGTAGGCAATGAGCCATTAGTATTGGCCGGAACATTGAACTCGTCCTGCCAAACTAATGAATAACCGGCAGGCACATAATTTTCTTCTTCACCCAATTCCTGTGTTACAATGTATTTTGTTGTATAATTTCCCGAAGTAAAAGTCAGTGCCGCTTG
This sequence comes from Dysgonomonas sp., assembly GCA_003523545.1. GTDB lineage: Bacteria > Bacteroidota > Bacteroidia > Bacteroidales > Dysgonomonadaceae > Dysgonomonas_A. Next base: position 724 of record DQAM01000463.1, on the reverse strand, counting down.
TCTTGCTTTACCTGTCTTGTTTGATTCGGCAGAAATCCGGAGGCTTGTATCTCCGTTATATCCCTTAGCAGGAGAAACGGTGCACCACGATTGACCGGAGGTCACGATCCATGCTGCATTTGCAGACACCGACACATTATCAGACGATAGTCCAGCAGGCAAGGTCAGACCGGAAGGCGATACCTCTATGAATATTTCGGTTTCGGGGGGAGGCGGTTCGGCAGTATTACCGTTATCATCGCCACATCCGAAAAGCCATAACAAGGATATTAGAATCAAGTAGGACATCTTTCTCATTGTTGAATATTTGAAAATAAGGGACAGCATAAAGACACCGCTGTCCCTTATTTCTAAATTAATTATTCCGAAAAGGTAAAATCATCGAAATAGAATATACCGGGGCCATAATGGCCTTCCTGACCAAACTGTATAACAATTTGATCATAATTAGTCCGATCAGCCACTTCACTAAAATCAAATTCTAATTCAATCCATTTATCTAATTGATCTGCGGTAAGTACTTTTTCAATTACTTTTCCATCATTCCATGGCCCCGGATGTGAAGAATCATATAACTTGATTGCTAACTTGGGCAATAACTTAGCTGACGGTGCCCAGTCTTCTTTTCCGTTATCAGTCGTATAATCATTGAATGAAGGCATAAGGACTTTCACCCTGATTTTATTTTGTGTGGTGAGATCGAATGTATAATCCGGTGCAAGGA
>DQAM01000461.1:2118-2595 GCA_003523545.1 Dysgonomonas sp. | reverse complement strand
GAATTCCTAAAGTTAACATCCTTCCCGAATGTATACTTTGACGCCTTGCCGAAAAGAATAAATCCTCTTCTTTATACGTGCAGCAATTACTAATTTCAATGTTTTCACCGGGAATTCCCGCTTCTACTAATGAGTATTTATTTGCCAAACCTAAGTCCAGATGACTCTTACCGCTGTTATTATTGATGTATTTAATATTCTTTAGATCAAATCCTGCTGAATCAAATAATTCTATGACTTCATGTCCGACCTCGAAATGCTCCTGCGAAATATACGGCCCTATTCCTGCTATGAGATTCTCTGGTTTAGAACCATATCTCTTTTGCATCTCAAATATCGTTTTCTCAGGGAGTTTAGCAACAGTGCCCCTCCAGCCTGCATGTACAACAGCCAGAACTTTTAATACAGTATCGAAAATAATTATAGGGACGCAGTCAGCAGTTGTAACAGCAATGCATATACCTTTCACATCAGTTA
>DQAM01000461.1:0-2011 GCA_003523545.1 Dysgonomonas sp. | reverse complement strand
GTATAAGGGAATCTATACCATGAAGAAGATGAGCCTGTTCTAAATCGGGTTTACCTAAAAATTGATTATCTATTATCAATATTTTATCCTCATGAGTCTGGTATGGAATTATCAAATCATCTTCATCTATATTTAATATCTGTACTAACCTCTTTCTGTTTTCGGCAACATTATCAATGTCGTCACCCGAATACATACTCAGATTAAAAGATTCATAATTTCCCTCACTTACACCACCCTGAATAGTTGTAGAAAATTGGAATATGGAATCAAATTTCAAAAATGATTCAAACTGGAGAATATTATTATATCGAGAGTGAAACAGCATGTATTCTATTCTTTTCTATACACTTCTTTCGGATTGTCAGGATTGCATAATACGATTATAGTATCGCCATGTATATCCTGATTTGCCAAAGCTTTTATCTTCGTTTTATAGCTGATGCCATCACAACTATACTCGATAGTTAACCATTTTTGCCCCATAATTGTTTCCGCTCCGGTGACAAAAGCTTTTTTTTCTACTAATGACTCAAATATACGGCTGTTCGATTCCGGATTACTTTTTATCTCAGCATATCCATAAATGAAGATAACAATTATCACGGCACCGGTCAACGCTATTAAGGTTTTAATCAAAGCCTTATCCATCTGAATAATATAATAATCAGCCCTTTACATCATCTACATCATACTGGAATTCGGGATCAAAATCGTCATCGTCTTCATCATCCCAGTCCTCCTCATTTTCATCCTCCGGCAATTCTTCATCTTCGTCAAATTCTACGCTTTTTACATCCAGATTGCGATGCACGATAGTATCGACTGATTTTTTATATTCACCGTCTTTGTTCAGTTCCTTCCACAAAAGGTCTTTTAGTTTCTGGATGTTCATCCCCGTAATAGACGATATGAAGAGGTGAGGAATATCGGGCAGGTCTTTGCTTATTTCTTCTATCAGTTCTTCATCCAGCATATCCGATTTGGAAATTGCCAGAATGCGCTGTTTATCGAGTAACTCCGGGTTGTATTGTGCCAATTCATTAAGTAATATCCTGTATTCTTCATGAATGTCATCAGCATCGGCGGGAACCATAAACAATAGTAATGAGTTTCTCTCGATATGTCTTAAAAATCTCAGGCCTAATCCTTTCCCCTCGCTTGCACCTTCTATTATCCCCGGGATGTCTGCCATAACAAATGAACGGAAATCGCGGTAGCTCACTATTCCCAAATTGGGTTCTAAGGTAGTAAAAGCATAATTCGCAATCTTCGGTTTAGCGGCCGTCATTACAGATAGCAAGGTAGATTTACCTGCATTCGGAAATCCTACCAGTCCTACATCAGCCAGAACTTTCAATTCTAAAACGATCCGTCTTTCCTGATACGGTTCTCCCGGTTGGGCATAACGGGGAGCCTGGTTAGTCGATGTCTTAAAGTGATTATTACCCCTTCCGCCTTTACCTCCCTTCAACAGGATAACTTCCTGTCCGTCTTCGGTGACGTCGCAAAGGTATTCTCCGGTTTCAGCATCATAAGCCACAGTACCGCAGGGCACATCTATTATTTTGGATTCACCTTTTTTACCGGAAGACAGCCGGCCCGACCCGCTTTCGCCGTGTCCTGCCAGTATATGACGCTGGAACTTGAGGTGGAGCAATGTCCAATAATTGCGGTTTGCCCGCAGGATTACACTTCCCCCGTCTCCTCCGTCTCCTCCGTCTGGACCTCCTTTCGGAATGTATTTCTCGCGACGGAAGTGGGTAGAACCCCTTCCGCCTTTACCGGAGCGGCAATATATTTTTACGTAATCTACGAAATTTGTATCCGACATATTTCTTTATATAAAATGTATGAACCAAGAATCAGATATTTAACTGTTACTGATTCCTGGTTCCTGGTATTGGTTGATCTTGTTTTTACTTAACTTTCTCGATGACTTTTACGATATCTTCAAAAACCTTATCTACAGGATTTAATCCCTGAATCTGGTACAATTTGTTTTCTTTCT
>DQAM01000209.1 GCA_003523545.1 Dysgonomonas sp. | reverse complement strand
GCGCGTCTACCAATTCCGCCATCTGGGCATAATTTGCGAATGCAAAGATAGATATAATTTTGAATTGACCATATATGTTTTCACCTTTTTGGAAAAAGTATTTAATATTTTTCTTTCAGCACAATTTATTACTATATTTGTTATAATGTACTCATTTAGTCTAAAATTAATAATATCAATTAATGAACAATAATAACTATTGTGTAATAATGAGTGGCGGTATAGGCAGCCGTTTCTGGCCTTTCAGTCGTGAAGCCCGTCCCAAACAGTTTTTAGATTTTTTCGGGACAGGCCGTTCTTTACTCCGAATGACTGTTGACCGCTTCAAAAATATATTACCCTTAGAAAATATTTTTATTGTCACCAACGAAATTTATGCGGAAATGACAATAAAAGAAATTCCTGAATTGGATAGAAAGCAGATACTTCTAGAACCATTAAGGCGTAATACGGCACCTTGTATTGCTTATGCGAGTTATCATATAAATGCAATAAATCCCGATGCCAATATCGTAGTGGCTCCGGCTGACCATCTAATTTTAAAAGAAGATGAATTTGAAGCCATTTTACTAAAAGGCTTAGATTTTGTGAAGAAAAATCCTATTCTGCTGACTTTAGGAATCAAGCCGAACAGACCGGAAACGGGTTACGGATACATTCAGATAGATGAAGAAAAAGTCGATGGAATAAATAAAGTAAAAGTCTTTACGGAAAAACCCAATTATGAATTGGCAAAAATATTTTACGAGAGCGGGGAGTTTTTGTGGAATTCAGGCTTATTTCTTTGGAGCAATAAGACCATTCTAAAAGCTTTTCATGATCTCATGCCAGAAATAGCTAATATATTCGATCAGGGGGTGGGGCTTTACGGAACTGATCAGGAAAAAGACTTTATCGAAAAGCAGTATGCTTATTGTCCGAATATATCCATCGATTATGCCATTATGGAAAAAGCTTCCAATGTATGCGTAATAGGGGCTGATTTCGGATGGTCGGATTTAGGCACATGGGGTTCTTTACATGAAATTTCGGATAAAGATAAAGATGCAAATGTAACTCTTACGTCCGAAGCCTTATTCTTTGACAGTTCTGAAAACATCGTTACATTACCAGCCGGAAAATTAGCTATCGTTCAAGGGTTAAACAATTATATTGTAGCCGAATCGGATGGCGTTCTCCTGATTTGTAAAAAAGAGGACGAGCAAAGAATTAAGCAGTTTGTTGCTGATACAAAACTCAAATTTGGAGATAAATATATTTAATCAGCAAAGAATAATATATTATTTACAGAAAGTGGCGTTAATGTCGCTTTTTGTTTTTCCGGGCAAATGAATAAAATTTCTATAATAACAGTAAACAGGAATAATGCCGAAGGTCTTGAGAAGACAATTCGCAGTGTTATCGAGCAGACTTATACTTGCTATGAGTTTATTGTTATAGATGGTAATTCTACAGATGAAAGTTTAGACATTATCAAAAAATATTCAGATAAACTGGACTATTGGGTCAGCGAAGATGACACCGGAATCTTTCAGGCCATGAATAAAGGTATAAAGCAAGCTTCGGGAGATTATTGTTATTTTTTAAATTCGGGGGATATCCTTGCAGAAGCCGACACTTTAAAGCAAATATTTGAAAATAAAGACTACGATGCTCCTTTTATTAATGGTAATCAGATTAATGATTTTGGAACGCATACCCAAAAAGTTCCTGGTCTGAACAGGCCTTTGACTCTCTATGATTTTTACTGGGGAACTATAAAGCATCAAGCTACGTTTATCCGTCGCGACCTTTTCGAGAAATATGGACTATATGACGAAAGCCTTAAAATCATATCTGATTGGAAGTTTTTTCTCCAAACTATCGGGTTACATAACGAGCAGCCTGAGTTTGTCGATGTAGATATTGTCGTATTCGAATGGAACGGAATGAGTACCAATCCTCTGCTGGATGACCAGCACAGAAAAGAAAGACAAAAAGTTCTGGATGAATTAATTCCCCAATCAATACAGGCAGATTATAACCGTCTTCATGATTTGGCCAATTATGAATATATTGTGCGGAATATGAAAAATAGCAAATTTATCGATAGGACGATAAGAGTTATAATCAAATTATTCGGTTCATAAACATTTGCCAGTCTTTTATACAATAAGAGAGGCTGTCTCATCATAAGACAGCCTCTACTTGATCAACTTCTTAATAATTCTAAATCTATTGATAAGAAACAATCATGCATTTTTATTGTTGAATCCATTCAGTATTTTTTTAAGATTAATATCGAATATAATCTAAGTTGTAGGAGAAAATTACCTGAGTGTGAATTCAGGTAATTTTCAGTTTCTACAATAATTATCAATTCTGGCTATTATTCATAAGCCGGCTCATTAGCTTTAGCCGGCCAATATGGATTTTGATATAATGGAGATGTCGTAAGATCGTCCGGATTAGCTGCGGCTAAACGTATTTCCAGTGCAGGTAGAGGAGACAGGTAATTTGCCTTGCTCCAGTTATACCCGTCGTATACTTGGTTGTTTGTCTTTATAATCTGATAAGGACGAAGATACTTGCTTGCTGTACGGGATGATACATTAGCAGTCCCGCCCGGCTGAACATTTTCCGGTTCGACTAAACGATCGACATATTTACCCGTCGGGTTGCCGTTCTCATCTTTTTCTATTTCTTTGTATGCTTCACTTTCATAAGCTTCATCCCAAAGATTAAATCCTTCTACAATATAATTTTT
>DQAM01000316.1 GCA_003523545.1 Dysgonomonas sp. | reverse complement strand
CAGGACTTTATCGGCAAACGTTAATTATACCACTTCTTCGTTTAGCCGTTACAATCAGGAAAATCTGTACAATCCGAACGAAGGTACTGCCTCTACAAGAAGTTCTACCATAAACCTGTCTCAGCGTTTCCCGAACTCTCCTTTTACGATCAACGCAAACATGACAGCGAACCAGGTAGTAAAAGACTCTACAATCTCCCTTACTTTACCGAACCTGACTGTGACTATGAGCTCCATCAAGCCGTTTAAAAGAAATGATGCTGTCGGTGCCGAAAAATGGTATGAAAAAATAAAAATGAGTTATACAGGAGATTTCCGCAACAGCATAACCACAAAAGACAATCTGCTTTTCAAATCGAATCTTATAAAAGACTGGAAAAACGGGGCACAGCACCGCATACCTGTGAGTGCCACGTTCAATCTATTCGATTATATAAATATTACTCCTGCATTCAATTATCAGGAAACCTGGTTCACACGAAGTGTAGAAAAAAGATGGGATCCGGCTACTAATAACCATATTTCTATGCCCGGTGATACCACCTACGGATTTTACAGGACATACAATTTCGACTATAATGTAAGCTTACAAACGAAGCTTTATGGTATGTACGAACCTCTTTTCAAGGTAGGAAAAGTTCAGGCAATCCGCCATGTCTTTACCCCATCTATAACTTTTGGTGGAAACCCGGACTTTACCGATCCCAAATATGGTGCTTATAAACGTTATTACTATATAGACAGTAAAGGTAGAAAACAGGAAGAACGGTATTCACCATATACAGGACAGGTGTTTTTGCCCCCTTCGGCACGGCAGGCTGCCCGTGTCTCATTTTCATTCGAGAACAATGTAGAGATGAAAGTGGGTACAGAGAACGATTCGACTAAGATAGTTTCCTTGATAGATAATCTCGGTATAAGTTTCGATTATAATGCTATGTCACCTTCTTCCAATAAATGGTCGGATATAAGAGCTAACCTAAGACTAAAGCTAACCAAAAGCCTTACCGTAAACCTGAACACCACATGGGACCCATATACATACAGCTGGGATCCATACAATGAAATGGTACAGAAAGGACGGCTTAGAATTTTGGAAGGTAAAGGTATAGGACGACTTAAAAGTACTTCTTATTCCTTTTCTCCAACCATCAACCAGGATACATTTAAGAAACTTTTCAGAAGAGGAGACAACAATAACAATTCAAATAATAATACCGACGAAGACAGCCTACTCCCAGATGATGAATTAGAAGACATAGCCGCAGAAGAAGAGGAAACCCAGGAAAGAACATCCGCTTTTTCGTCGAAACAGGGAGATACGGGAGGAGATTATGACAGCGACGGCTATCTACGTAATGAAATAAAGTGGAGTCTGTCACCAACTTATAACATGAGTTACGGGTGGGATATTTCTGCTAACGGTTTTAATGTGGAGAAGCAGGAGTACAGGACTAAAATAACTCATACCTTCAGCCTTAACGGATCTATCCAGCCCACAAGAAACTGGAACTTTACGTTCAATACAAGTTACAATTTCGATTTTAAAAAATTCGAATACCTTAACTGCACCCTTTCGCGCAATCTACACTGCTGGAATATTTCGGCAAGTTTCATCCCGATTGGGCCTAGGACTTCCTATTATGTATCGATACGGGTAAATTCATCTATGCTGCAAGACCTGAAATACGAACAGCGCAGCCGTCCATCCAGTTACGACCCTCAATGGTGATTTTCTTTTTCGAGAATATCTATCTCATAAAATGCCGATTCGATCTTCCTTATCTGTTTGTAGTAAATTTTTCTGTACATATAGACACCTGTCAAAGCTATCACTGCAAATAACAGCAAATTAACCAGGCAGTATACCTGAAATTGATACGGAGTCATTATCTCTTTCCAGCTATATACAATAGCTGAATACATTATCAATACGAATATTGTCCCGAATATTAACTCATATTTTATACGCAGCCTGTATTGTAAAAACAGTTTCCGGTTATCGAGTATACTCCTATTAACCATATCGATCTGTTTCAATAACCTGCGTTTGTAATCCTGCCAGAATAAGCTAATCATGCATAAGAATATATAAGCCGCCTTAATCGGGAAAGGAAGAACATATACACCCTTGAGAAGCCAATCGACAATAAAAGGCACTGCTATCAAAGGAAATATAGCTAAAAGAAATATGGTTTCAGTCCTGATAAGACGATCGACCGTAGTTTTCACCTTACTACTGATCATATTCCTTATATCATCTTCTGTTGCAAGAGAAGATAATTTTATTTGATTCCAGGATTTTTGTAATCTATCTAAATCCATATTAAACTTTATTCGTCCGACATTTTTCTAAGCTTCTCTTTAATACGGCCTATTTTAGTCGCCACATTTGTTACGGTAAGCCCCGTGATTTCCGAAATTTCTTTATAAGGCTTTTCATCCAGATACAACAGAATCAATGCACGTTCTATTTCTCCAAGACGTCCTATCAGTTTATACAACTGCTGTATATCCTGCGCGTTGTCTTCCGGTTGAACTACATCGAATAGTATATCCGCATAATAGACATTATTTCTTTTTTTCTTCGAAAAGGTAAGGCAGGTATTCAATGCTATGCGGTACATCCATGTAGATACTTTGCTCTCGCCTCTGAAAGACGGATAAGATTTCCACAAATTAAGAATGATCTCCTGATAGAGGTCTTTCGATGGATGATCTGAATCGGCATAAAAGGAAATGACCTTAAATATAAT
>DQAM01000314.1:1250-2933 GCA_003523545.1 Dysgonomonas sp. | reverse complement strand
ATTAGAAAAAGATTGCTTCAGGTATTCTAACTTCGCAATGACAAAAAGCTATATAATACTAAAATTGTGTAGTTCTGCAAAAAGAATAATGAAAATGTAGAATATTTCCTTCGGCGGTTCTCTCCTATTGTTGTTAACTGATAATTACTTTTCTTATCTTTATATATGTATATGACGGACAGCCAGATATTCCAACGACCTCCGGTAAAGCGAATACATCACCGTCAGATTCTCCCCTATGGCTTTTATATTTTCCGACATGCGGTCAGTTGTATCTTTCTCGCGGATAGATTCGAGTTCCTCCATAATTCTTCTACAACGGAGTTGAGCCAGTGCCAGAAATAGGTCGGGATAAGTAGTCACGACGATGTTCGGGTCGTCCAGTATTGCGCAAATCTGTCCGGCAATGTTTCCGGATGAGGCGGTGTTGTTCCCATCGTTTGTGCGGTTCGCTGTGTATCGGTCTTCGTTCGGCATATCCATATAGTTTTGTGTGCCTGCTCCCCCTGATGCAAGCGGTAATACAAAAAAGAAGCGGGAGGACATTTACCTGGCACTGTACAGGGAGTCAAGGCCCCGGAGCATGAACAGGAAACGCCTCCCGCCCTATAAGATAAGGCGGGTTCGGCATTTTCACTGTTTCTCATGCTCATTCAAATCTTGACTTTTGTACAGCACTGAATCAGTAAAACGCTTATACCTTTTATTTTCTATATTTCTGCCTTGTTATGAAAGACAAGGCAAATTTACAGAGTTTCTTTTATTTTCCACCAAAGTTAAGAGGATAAACTATAAATAAATTTATTTTACAGATTAATTCATTAAACACTGACTATAAGAATATTATATGATTATTACTAAAAATTATCTTTCTTCTGATATTCAGATTTTTAGCCATAATACAAGCGAAATAAGCACAAATCATAAAAGTTTATTTAATAATTTCGCTAGATTTGTAAATTATCTTTTACCGGAACAGGATTTTATTCCGGCGAGAAGAAAAAACATAACTTTGTAGTCTTTGTTTAAGCTGAAAATAAAAATCTAAAAATATGAACGGAAACGACGAAAACGGAAAGAAACATTTGGGTAATGATATAAAATGCCTGATGCACGCATTCCATTTACAGCAAAACGATTTGGCGCAAAGAACAGGATATTCCGAAAGCCAGCTTTCCAATATATTGAAGAAAGAAGACATAGACGACGAAACTCTCGAACGTATTGCCAAAGGATTGGGAAACGGGGTCACACCCGAGATGATTAAAGCATACAATCATAAAGATACGATCAGTTATATAATCAACAATTACAGCCAAAATATTGAGAATGGCGGTAAAGGGACACAAGAAAATATTCCTACTACTTTTGAGAATGGAAGCATCCAGAATAATAACTATGTAGCCGAACAGGCTTTCGAATTTCTGAAAGAAAACGCCGAACTGAAAGTGGAGATTATGCGCCTCCGTATGAAATACGAAGCGGATGCCGTAGAATCCGATTTGAAAAACAAGAAATAATAAGGTTTATATATCATATGAAAGCAGGGGCGGATTTTGAATCCGCCCTTTTATTATGTATAGCATAACCAACCGATAACCATTGTTTGTCATCTCTTCCTTGTAGGGGCAGACCTAGGTGTCTGCACGTTCATATGCCATCTTACGGGTTGACACACAGGTC
>DQAM01000314.1:397-1151 GCA_003523545.1 Dysgonomonas sp. | reverse complement strand
ACACAGGTCAACCCCTACATCTATAACGCTATCCACCAAATAACACATATATAACACTCCCGTCAAAACTATCTCAGAAACTGAGTTTCACCCCCGCATAATAACTGCGTGGCAAGGCAGGCCCGTAAATATAGCTTGATGCCCTGTCAGGACCTTTATCAAAATCTTTCTGGTAAGAATTAAATATGTTCTGTATACCTGCATTTATCTCAAGTGACATCCCCTTAAAAAAGGGTATCTCATAAGCAGTTTTCCAGCTCAGGTCGAAAAAAGAGGGTGTTTTCTCCGTACGGTTCTTCTCAATCACTCCCGCTTCGTGGGGCACCAGCATATTGCCTGTATAAGTCGCATTCAGGTTGGTGCTAAACCTTTTGAAAGGAGTCAGTGTAGCCACAAAATAACCGTAAATATCCGGTGTGCGCATCATTCTTTTTTCGGGTTTTACCTCATCGTCCTCATCCCCACCCGACCATTTGCGGGCTTCATCATACAGGCTCTTCTGGAAAGTAGCACCCAACTGCAATTCAATCAGCGATGCATAAGCTCCGCGTATTTCCATGTTTACGCCGTACACCTTAGCGCCCGAAGCATTGACAATGGTTTTGATAATTGTCCCGTCCTCCTGTTCTTCCGAAACAGGCGTAAAAGGATTTATCAGTTTTGTATAAAACCCTTCGACCATAAAATTCATTTCCGTACTGCCGAAACGATGGTAAGAATCCACCGATGCGCTCACACTGTGCGACTTTTCCTG
>DQAM01000314.1:0-178 GCA_003523545.1 Dysgonomonas sp. | reverse complement strand
TCAGGTTGGGGTCACGCTGAGAAACGATATGCGCCCCTCCCGCAATGTCCACATGCAGGTCTTCGTCGAAAAGCTGAGGCGCACGGAATCCCTGCCCGTAACTCAGCCGGATATTTATATTCTCGGTCGGATTATAGCGTACATTTGCCCGGGGGCTGAATACTGCATTTTTCAGCAG
>DQAM01000419.1 GCA_003523545.1 Dysgonomonas sp. | reverse complement strand
TCAAAGACCGCTTCTTTTTTTTCTCGCTTTTGCTCGTTGACTTCTCAACCAAAGCGGGTGCAAAAGTAAAACTCTTTTCAATACAATCCAAACTTTTTACCAATTTATTTGTTGCTATTTTTTTGCTAAAAATACTACTCTTGTTATTATCAATATTTTAAGTTAATAAAAAAATTTACATAATTTCCCGGACTTTTGCATTGAAGCTTATTTTCCTATTAAAATACTTTTTTGACCTGGGTAATAATTTCGACATTTCCCGTCTCAGATTTTTAATTACCAAGTCTTGCAAATAGAATATTTTTACATTTTGTGTACTTACATCTTTCTATTGTCTTCATGATTTAACAACTATTTTTTCTTGCCACCTAATAATCGCGTATAGATTGCAAATACAATATCTATGAGAATGCTCATTATTCATTTTCTAAAAAAGAATTTTTCCGATCCCGCTTACAAATGATTATTCAGCAAATATTTTAAAGGTGAAAGAATCCTGACAGCTAAAGACCGGTCCTCCGTTATAATCTCCGCAACTCCTTCTAATTCTCCATTAAAATCAAATTGCCGATTCATCGTTGATAATAGACCTGTTTTCAGATCGACTTCGACAGTGTAGAAATACTCATTAGCTACCAGAGAAATATTCCTTACTTCCCCCGTAAGCATGCCGTATTCTAAGTAAGGATAGCCTGCAACTTTTATATTTACCTTCTGCCCTATGGCTATCTTTCCCGAACCATCCGCAGGCACTTGCATTTTACCTATAATTTCTCCCGGCTGCTCAGGTATCACGGCAAAAACCTTGTCGCCGGATTTTATTTCCTGGTTTTTACTCCAAAACCTGTCAAAACTAATGTATCCCGATTGAGGGCATATAAGTAGATAAGTCTGCTCCCACTTTTCAATCTCAGCAAGTAGTTCTCTATAACTCGCTAATAAATCGGCATAAATGTTATTCTTATCCTGTAGATATTCTACCCCTAAGCGTCCTGCCGAATCCCTGAGTTTAGCATTCTCAATGTTTTCGGACACAATAGCTGCTTCTAACTGTTGAAGATTTTGCTGTTTGGTAAGAAATTCCTGTTCGGTAGCTTCAAATTCGGAACGCGAGATAACTCCTCTTTCGAATAGAGATTTCTCTCTGTTATAAGATGATTCTGCTATCTGAAGTTCCTTTTTTCTCAGTTCCAACTGCTTTGTCAATGCCGCCACATAATTATCCCGTCCTTCTATTTGTTTATAAATGAGATTACGATCCTGGGTTATAAGATTGAGGGAAAGAAAGTTCTGATATTTATTTACCATCTTATCAAAAGCAGAATATGCAGGCTGTAATTCCCCCAATTCGTATTTACTTCTGAATAGTGTAGGTGGAATATATACAGCACTATCAGATATTCTGACATTTTCGATAAGCATCTTTTTCAGATATAATACGTCTTCGGTAATAGCAGGGTTCTCGATCACTCCTATCAAATCCCCTGATTTTACATATTGCTTATCCGAACGGTTCAGTTCTTTTACTCTTCCGGTAGATTTGGCAACTATCCATACAGGCGGAGTCTCGGTTGTAATTACAACTTGTCCGCTTATTATATCCGGATACCGGAAAATAAAACTCCCGATAAATAAAATAAAAAGTATAAAGCATACGGCTGAAGTCCCGTATCTGACTAAAGAATGAGGAGGCCTTTCCAGTATTTCCCTGACATCATCGCTTCTTAGTTCTATTTTGCCCGGTCCGTTTTCCATATTACAATTCCAGTTGATTCTTTACTAAACGATAATATTTACCCTTAATAGCCGAAAGCTCTTCATGTGTACCAGTTTCCACTACCCGGCCTTTATCCAGTACAATAATCTGGTCGGCATCCCGGACTGTGCTCAATCGATGGGCAACAATGATTGTAGTCCTTCCTTTGAGGAAATCGTTCAGGTTTTCCATTATTTCTTTTTCATTGTTAGCATCCAGCGCATTCGTAGCTTCGTCCAGCAACATTATGCCGGGATTCTTATATACAGCCCGGGCTATAAGTATCCGTTGCTTTTGTCCCTGGCTGAGGCCATGACCCTCATTTCCTATTTTAGTATTATATCCCAAAGGCAAAGATTCTATAAAATCATGTATATTGGCTATTTGTGCAGCTTCCAGCAAACGTTCGGTATCGATAAATTCATCGGCAGGAGCAATATTGCGGGCTATAGATTCAGAAAAGATAAAGCCTTCCTGCATTACTATACCGCATTTTTTCCGCCATTCCCGTTTGCTGTAATTTTTGAGATTATTCTCACCTATATATATGGTACCTTCCTGAGGAGAATAAAAACCGAGCAACAGCTTTAGAAGAGTAGTCTTACCGCTGCCGCTCGTTCCTACTACAGCCGTTATTTTTCCGGCCGGAATATGAATATTGATATCATCCAGAACATATTCGGCATCGGAAGTAAGATCATAAGTAAATGAAAGGTTGGATACGGTAATATCTTTATTAAAGGGTATCTGCTGGATGGAATTTTCATCGTTTGTAGTTTCATCCTGATGATCCTGTAATTCGCTCAGACGGTCTATACTCAAACGTGCATCCTGCGTTTTACGGACAAAATCTATTATCTGGTCTACCGGGCTGTTCAATTGTCCGATAATATATTGTACTGCCATCATCATACCAAGCGTCATCTGTCCGTCTATTACGAATTTAGCTACTAAGGCGGTTATCAGTATATTCTTTGTCTGGTTGATAAATACGGCCCCCGAATCCTGATATTGCCCCAATGCCAGGCCTTTGATACGAAGCCTGTAAAGACGGGCCTGTATACTCTCCCACCCCCAGCGTTTGCGCTGCTCACAGGCATTGAGCTTAATTTCCTGCATACCAGTTATCAACTGGATAATTTCATTTTGATTTGCTGTCTTTTGTGCAAAATTTTTATGGTCGAGTTCTTCTCTTTTTTTCATGAACAGCCAAACCCATAAAAAATAGATAACGCTGCCTGCCAGAAAAATCAAAAATATCTTGACGCTGTAAAGACAAAGTACAATACCGAAAATGACAATATTAAATGTAGAAAATATTACATTCAAACTCGAATTGGTTAGATAATCCTGTATCCTGGTATGGTCGTTGATACGCTGCAGAATGTCTCCGGTCATCTTTGTATCAAAATAACCCATAGGCATCCG
>DQAM01000420.1 GCA_003523545.1 Dysgonomonas sp. | reverse complement strand
ACTTATTTTAGGACGAGACAAGTATACTATTTTCCCATCTAATATGCCATGATTAAATCTCAGTGAAGTATAAATATTATTATCGACATTTTTTCCTTCGACAGTCATTAGCCTTTGGTAGGGTGGATACTGTCCCCACAAAGCTGAATAGCTTACAAATAATAGCCAAATAATGCTTATAATCGATTTTATCTTCATGTCTTAGGTGTTTTTACTATTTTTTATCTTCTCCAAACTCTGGTTCGGTGAAAAAATTACATTTAATTTGAGAGTCTATATAACTCGCTTTTTTATTCTCGGGAATGTGTATTTTTTTCTTTTCTGTCTCTTTATTTATAGTATATATCGTGAATTTTCCCTGAAATCCCTGTTCGAAGCTTTGACCGATCAAATCTGTACTAAGACCTTTGTTATTACCTATCAGATTCCTATTTTCCATATGGCTACAAGATGCCCAATGAAAAGAAGTCATCATCTAATCTATTTCACCACCCGAAGGATATCACCGTGGTAAATATCTATTTCTTCGTATTCGATAGGTATTACAATATTGCCATTGAGGTCGGCAACACCTTTTTGTTCGCCATCCTCCACAATTATAGTTCCGTTTTTTAATACGTACGGAACGTGCGGATAAATGCAGGGTAGTATTTCTTTTCCAGTTTTATCGAGAACCCCCCATTTTGCTTTTTTCTTTACGAATATATATCCTAATCTCCTATTATCCTCTTGTAGTTCATCGTACTGACAGGGAGCCAATACTTGTCCGGTGTGTTGATCGATAAGTCCGTATTTACCTTTTTTTTTCACTACTATCTTGCCAGCAGACAATACATCAAATAGTGTTACATTACCATTGTGGTCTCTACGATAGTCGTATATACATGGTACAAATTCTTTACCATTACGGTCTATAATACCGCAATGATTACCTTTAATAACTTCATAAATAGGCAAAACCACATGGACCGAAGAACTGTCTCTGGAGGTTGAACCGTAACCCATTGTATCAATATAGTTGAAATCATAACCGGTCAACATATTTCCTTGATAATCTACTAACATTTTTTTCTTATTTTTCACGAGGATGCAACGTTCACTGTCGAGACTGAGTATATCCTGATGCTCGATAGGTATTACGACGTTACCTTTTATGTCGATGATACCTTTCTTTCCTTTAAGAGTTACGAAACTCAACCATCGGGGTATATCATAGATATGGAAAACATCTTCGTATTGAGCCGGTATAAGCACCTCGCCGGTTGCAATATCCCTGTATCCCTTAAGACCTGTCTCTTTATCTGTAAATGGCCACCAGTATTTGGATTCAGGTATAGATGGCTTTTTTTCAAGAGGGCTGAGGAGGTTACCTTCGCAATCGTAAAACTGCACAGGGTGACCTCCATATATTGCAATACAAGAATAGATGGATGGTCCTATATCTCTGTGGGATGTCAGTTTCAAGTTGCCTTGCAAGTCAAAGAAATAATACATACTGTCCTTCATGGTAATAATACCCTTGTCGAAGATTTTCACTTCTTCGTAAATAGGCTCGAGGATAATATTTCCTTTCGGGTCTGCTACTCCTCTTTCTGCTTTACTATCAAATGTTTTATATTTTTTTACTAAATGTAACAAATCTACTCCATACTCATCCCCTATAAACTCGTATATAAAAGGTAATACTTCCCGTCCGGTACTGTCGATAAGTCCACGTTTTTCATCTATTACAACTGAAATCAACCCCGGTTCTTTAGTACTCCGGTCAAGTCTGAATGTGTGCCGGACCTCAGTGAAGGGGATAACCTGTTTACCGTTTTTGTAAATGACTCCGACTTTCCCGTCTTTTTCCACAGGAAGAAAACCATTGTCGTTGTACCCTACACGATCATAAATAAAAGGAGTAAGTTCATTGCCCAAAGTATCAAGAATTCCTAAATATTCTCCTTTTCTTGCCACTATTAGATTATGTGCTCTCTTCTTAAAGCTATCATAAATATAGGGAGTAATAACCTCGAAACGGTTATTCATTAATGCGCATTTTTCTTCCGAATTAAATGGTGCAAACATTCCTTCCAGATACTTATTATTTTCAATAGTGAGATAATCAAATGTCGGAGGCAACAGAACCTGCCCCAATAAGTCTAAAAATCCTACTTTACCATTCATGGCGAAAAGAGCTTTTCCTCTCTGTGGTGAGCTAATATAAGCATATTTCCCGGAGACAAGCGTTCCGTCTGTTCGTATCAACTGGTACTGGTATTCTATGTTTCTTCTGTTTTGAGTGAAAGCCGTTGCCGGCAGCAAAAAGCACAACAGCAATATTATTATCTTATTCATCGGGTATTCATTTTATAGTTTATATTTCTTCCTGCCATTCATCCTCCCTGAATGAATGACAATGGATAAAGTTCTTTTCTACCTTCCTGTGTTTTAAAACCTCTCTATTAACTACATACAAAGTAAATTTGCCCTCGAAGCCGTTATCCTTATCTTGGGTAATTAAGTCTTCGGATGGTGCATTTTCTCTGTTGTCACCCATATGGATACACGATGCCCATTTGAAAGAGGTATCCTTTATACAACTATTTCCCTACAATCAATATATCATTGTAATACTGTTCGATGATTTTGTTCTCAAAAGGAATAACTGGATTGTTATTCTCGTCTATTACTCCCCATTTACCATCCTTTTGGGCTGTAATAGCTCCATTGGCTAATATCTTTATTGTATCATATATGCTGGGTATTCTTTTCAATCCTTGATTGGTGGCTACAATGGCTCCGCACTTATTTCCTTCACCAAGAATAGCTATATGAGGACTTGTTTTCTCTACATAACGGTATGATTTGCAGGGAATCTCTTCTTTATAAGTTCTAGCATTGAGTATACCGCACTTGCCATCACGTAATACCAGATAATAACCGTAGCCCATATAATTATCAGCAATAGTAAAGCGGATATCCGACTCCTGTTGCGAATAAATATCAGGAACTACCTGTTTACCGTCTATATCTCGTATACCCCATTTATTATCTTTATATCTGGTAACAATAAACAAGGTAGAGTCGAAAGGCGTAGGATTAATATTATAATAAATCATTGGTGTCAATTGCTTGCCGTGCCAATCGGAAAGGGCATTTTTCTCATCCTTCTCTATTATACATCGGTTATAAGCTACTATATCTATATAGTCATATTTTATCGGTAATATTACTTTATTATTTATGTCGATAATACCATATTTGTCATTCTTCTTTACTTCAAAATGAGAGCCATCAATGTTATTTAAAAGGTTATACTGACAAGGAATAATCAGTTTCTTTCCATCAGAATAACCCCATAACCTCGTCCTCCAATCCCGAAAATCACCTTGAGCATGATAAAAGTCATCTTTACTTAAAATTTTCGTGACTTTTCCTTCATAATTATAATCGAATATAGCTGAATCATTTTGAATTTCAAGACCACTCTTTGTCTTGTCAATTTCATTTTTTGAAGTCAGTTTTAGTTCTCCCTTTGAATTGAAAAACGAATACATTCCTTTTTCGCGGTTGAAAGCAATGGCTCCTTGAGGGAAAATATCTATTTTGTCATATGCAGGTTCTATGATAACTTGTCCCGATACTCTATCAATAGCACCCAAATGGAGATTATCACCAAGGATAGTCGAGAAGGGATCATCGGGACTATTAGAGCTATATACTTCTCCATCTTCAAATGAAAGAATAGTTTTACCAGTATTGTCTATTATCTTCCAATTCCAGCCTAGCTTTACAGCAATGAGCCGATGGTCTTTAAATTGAAAAGACCTGAGTTCATTTGCCCCTGACATAGGAACAACCAATTTACCGTTTTTGTAAATAACTCCTGCTTCTGCCTTACTATTATTACGTACTATAGTAAAATCTCCTGTAAACTCGTCAATGAACTCATATATACAAGGGACTATCTCATTTCCATACATATCGACAGCTCCCCATAACCCGTTTTTACGAACCTTAGCTATTTCTGCATGTACTTTTTCAATTTTTTCGTATTCAAATCCTGTTACAGGTTCGAGACGGGAGTTGAGTACAGCCCATTTTCCTCCACGTGCACCATACAAATGCTGGACTCCAGATGCATTGGATATTCTCTGCCATATCATATTTTCATATGGACTGGTTATCAATATGTTACCTAAAGTATCCAGAAAGACTTCCTGACCATTTAAAACTGCTTTTCCTGTACGGCTAATATATCTGTAGCTATGTTCGCTTACGAATTTTCCTTCGATAGTCATCAGTCTGTAAGAGGAATCCTGTCCGAAGAGTGTAAAGAAGCCTATAAGAAAAAAATATAATGTGATAGTTCTTTTCATGTTCTTTTCTTTTTATTTATTATTTTGTATCCCCTTTGAAATCGTCTTCTGTAAAACAATAACACCTGAGCTGTGGAGTCAGTGGAATACGGTATTTATCCTGTTGTTTGTAATTATAAAAATTACCGGGTGAGCCTTCACGGAGATAGTCTCTCCTAGCCAGATCTTCACGTATGTGATAATAAATGGTTTCCTTATTAATAGTATATATCGTGAATTTGCCCTGAAATCCCTGTTCGAAGCTTTGACCGATCAAATCTGTACTAAGACCTTTGTTATTACCTATCAGATTCCTATTTTCCATATGAATACAGGATGCCCAGTGGAAAGACGTGTCATTTTCACATGTAAATACCAGTTTGTTTTTTTCATTTTCATACCGATAATATGTCAACTCTATTTCCCCGGATTCATTAATCCATACAGAACTGATCATAGCACGTCCTTGCAAAATATTTACCTGATATATTTTACAAGTATCTACACCACCCATCTGTGATTTTCCCATACCAAACATATATATTTCTCCACATTCGTTCAGATGGAGATTGACATTTTGGAATTCACCAACAAAAGGCTCTTCTATAGTACTTATTGCATTTATACTCTCTTTGTCTTCACTTATTTCATAGAAACGTACCCCCTGTTTTCCTCCCCGGCTAACTACATAATATTTTCCTGATTTTTTTTTATCTAATTCTTCCTCGTCTAAATTTTCTGAATATAAGTTTTCTTTATAAACAATCCCGACAGCCGAGGCATAATCACTTGATTCTAAAAGGCTATATTTATTATCAGATTTTACCAAATCATCCAATTTTTTTTCAGTCAAAGATTTATCTTTGTCTTTATACTCATTCCTTAGTTTTTTAATTTTATTTTTATATTCATCGTCTTTTATTATTCGTAATTTTTTAAATTCTGTTCCTTTTTCCGCATCAAAGAAACAAACAACCGACCGTTGATGTACGGCTGATCCGAACAGACCCAACAGACCATAGTTATATTCTTCTATTCCGATAGCCATAAGTCCTTTAGCTATCTGCATACCACCCGCATGCCGGTAATATTTCAGTACACCTTCATTAAACAAAACTGATTTTTTATGGATATGGTTACCATTCTCTTTTTCATCTATCATATAAGTATAAGACGGGGTATCTTTATCAGTACTACCCGAAATGAAATACCTATCCCCTGTTCTGTACATTCCTTGATGATGATGTACAGGACCTATAAGATTTTTGTAGTTCTTTTCACCACCTTCTATGCCTTGTATAGTCCGTTGCTTTGCCTCATTAGGGTTTATCCTGAAAAATGCAGCCACAATATGATCTTTTACTTTAATCTTCTGACTGATGGCTAACAAATCTTCTTCCCCCTCATTAAGGCTTGCCATGAAACGGACTTCCTTCTGTCCCCATTCTTTGGGAACATTGAAGCAGATCTTGTTGCCTTTTATTTTAAAAACTTCTTCCGGATTTGCATCTTTTTTGTCACTCAAGGGTTTTCCTTCGAGTTTACCTAACGTACTTTTTTCGAGCTTAACATCTACAAGTTTATAGGTTTTGGACTCTTCTATTTCGTTGCCATCCTCATCTTTTTTCATTTTCCCGGAATACACCATTACTTCCCATTGGATGTTTTCATTTACGGTTGGTTCACCTCCTTCCAGATAAATGGCTTCACATACCATCATTTCGCACACCTCGGCAGGTTTGGTTTTTATCTTAATCCTGA
>DQAM01000421.1 GCA_003523545.1 Dysgonomonas sp. | reverse complement strand
GGAAGGAGGTCTTTATACAGACAAATCCCGCCAACTTCAGGGTGCATCTCCTTACCTCATTAATCTGGACATGAATTACTCACCTAAGTTTACGGGTGAGCGCGAACTATCTTTATCAGCAGTATATAATATACAAGGACCGCGTATCAGTGCGGTAGGTATAAACGGTATAAGCAATGTAATCGAAGAGGCTTTTCATTTATTGGATTTTGTGGCCGTGTACTCTTTAAATCCTAAAATGAAGATAAAACTACAAGGGAAAAACCTGATCAATCAGGATCAAAAATTTACACAGAAGATAAAAGATACAGGAAGGAAAGAGACCGTTGAACATTATAAAAAAGGGACAGGTTTCAGCATAGGCTTTTCTATGAATTTCTAATAAAAAATACAACTCAATTTAATTGTTTAAAATTATGAAAAATTATTTCACTAAGATTAGTTTCTACTTATTTGCAGCCATTGCTATGGTAGGCATAACGACAAGCTGCAGCAGCGATGATGATGACGATGATACTCCTCCACCTGCTGAGGATTTGAAACTCGAAGGGCAATTATCCACTGAAAGGAGATTATTATCCGGCAATACATACGACCTGATTGGTGGATACGAAGTTCTTTCGGGAGGCAACCTGATCATTGAAGAAGGTGTTACGATCAGGGCAACCCGTTCCATTGACGGGCAACCCGATTATATTATTGTAATGCAGGGTGGTAAAATACAGGCTAATGGAACTAAAGAAAAACCTATCGTAATGACTTCAACCAGGCAGGAGCCGGGTGCATGGGGCGGTTTGCATATCTGCGGTAAAGCGCCTGTAAATCTTTCGGGTGGAACAGGTAAGGCCGAAATAGACAGTGAATCGCCATACGGAGGAAATGATCCTTCCGATAATTCAGGGACAATCCGTTACGTACGGCTTGAATATACAGGATTTGCCTTTCATGAAGAAAAAGAATCGAATGGATTGACGATGTATGGTGTCGGTAATGGAACGACGGTGGAATATGTTCAGACTTATAAAGGAGCGGATGATGGTTTCGAGTGGTTCGGCGGAACGGTAAACGGTAAGTATCTTGTTTCTACACACAGCGAAGACGATTCTTTCGACTGGACGGAAGGATGGGTCGGAAAAGGACAGTTCTGGGTAGCGGTACAGGATCCTACGGCTCCCGGTTCGGACGGAACGGCTAATGGGGATTGTCTGATCGAAGCTGATAATTCATCAACCAATTCTGCTTCTACACCGGTTTCGTGTCCTACTCTTTCCAATCTGACACTTATTGGGAACAACGATACAAATGCTCAGCAAAGGGGTATCAGATTACGTGCCGGAACTTATGTGAAATTATACAATACATTGGTGAAAGGAAAGCCAAAATCCATTACTACCCAAACTAACGAGACTGAACAAAGTTTCGTAGATGGAAAATCTGAATTAGAATATGTGTGGGTGGATAAAGGTTTTACATACGAAAGCGGAGCATCTTTAGGATTTGAGAGCAAAACAGGAAATGCTATCGACCAGACAATCGATTTCTCAAATAGTTATATAGGAGTGATCGAAGGAGGTAAAGACCTTTCATCGGATAGCTTTTTTACTAAAGCCGAATATAAAGGAGCTGTACCGGCAGATAATGACTGGACTGCAGGATGGACAAGGAAGTAAATTTTTTAATAGCTATATATTGTTGAATACACTTTTCGGAGGCAGGGGTAATATTTACTCCTGCTTTTTTATGATAATATTAATTATTTGGTAATCAGATGGTAATATGGATTCTTTAATTTTAGTGTATTAATTAAAACATGTATATGAAAATAAATCGTTTAGGTGCTATAGATGTGGGTTCGAATTCCGTTAAGTTATTGATAAGTGATATTATAAATAATGAGGGGAAAATCGTATATAAAACCTCTCTATTTACCCGCGTACCGTTAAGATTAGGCGATGATACTTTTTCTGAGGGTTGTATCTCGAAGGAGAAAATGGATAAACTTGCTAAGCTGGTAAAAACATTTATTTCTCTCATAAAAATAAATAATGTAGAAAACTGGTTGATATGTGCAACTTCCGCTTTGAGGGAAGCTAAAAATGTTAATGAAGTAATCGATTATATTCTGAGTTCTACCGGACAAGGTATTCAGGTTATATCACCTAATGAGGAAGCATACTATATAGGTCTCAATCTTGCGATTAGAAGCCTCGAGGAAGATCGGATCTATGTGGTTGCCGATGTCGGAGGGGGATGTACAGAGCTGACTCTGTTTATGAAAAACAAACAGCCTGTATGCAATTCCTTCAATCTCGGCACAATACGTTGCTTGACGCGTAATGAAGAGCTTGCCGAATGGAAGAAGCTCAGCGATTGGGTGAACCGGGAGCGAAATGGACACCGGGAACTCACGTTGATAGGCTCGGGAGGGAATATAAATAAGTTGAATTCGATATTCAAAAAGAAAGGAAGAATCAAGAAAGGTGATTTTAACAGGTTATACCAGCGGTTATATGAAATGAAGTACGAGGGTCGTATACTTCAATCCGATTTGGGACTAAACAGGTCGAAAGTCATTATACCGGCCATGAAAATATACCTGCAACTGATGAAAATATTAAAGAAAGACGAAATTGAAATACCTGTTATCGGGTTGGTCGACGGAATGATCAAAGACTTGTACGCAAAGTCGTTAAACCGGACATAAAATCTCTCCTATTGAATACCTACCTGACTAACATCTTTTTTATGGTTTTATACTATTAGCTTTTAGGGGCAACTTGCCCTTTTTTCAAAGGGTCAATTTTGCTCAAAACAATAATATTTTATAAATACTGAAAACGCGGTTATTTCTTCCTACTGTATTTGTATGAAATTATACAGTGATTCCCTCATCGACCGGGATAGTTATTACAAGCAGGTAATAGCTATCCGAAAACTACCAGTTGAAAACGGTAGCCTGAAAGTAAAAGTTTTACTACCTTCAACGGATAAAAACAAGAAAAAGAAAATGAAGGATTTGAATAACAGCGTTTCCCTCTACAAAGAGCAATTAAAGAAAGGGGATATACAAAAAGCTTATAAAGGATTGATAAGATACGTGATGAGTTTGAAATCCCATCTTGCGAGAACATTAACCGAAACATATTCTTTTGGGAATGTTTCTTTAGGATATATGGATTATACCTATTTTTATTGCATCGATAGTTATTTAAGGGAGAGGAAATTGCGATTTTGTATTGTACTCAATCATGAAAAAATGCGGTTTGAACTCTGGCTTGTAGGACAAAATTCCGAAATACAAAAGAAGTATTGGAATATACTGAAAGATACCGATTGGAATAAGCATCAAACATCCATGCCAAAATACTCGGTACTTGAATATGTATTAATTGAAAATCCTGATTTTAA
>DQAM01000422.1:4509-12277 GCA_003523545.1 Dysgonomonas sp. | reverse complement strand
GCCAGTTTTTCGGATATCCACTTGGGTTGCTGCACAGGTATGTTGTGATCTCCGTCACAGGTTTCAAATATGGATTCAGTTATCCTCTCATTGAGCATCTTCCCGGCGTCAAGGCACTCTGAGTTATTGCCATAAAGCAGCAGTGTCCGATGTTCAATATTATCTATTGCTTTATTTTTCATGAAATCATGGTTAGACATAATCTCCGATTTAATTTTCGGATTAAGAAAAAGATGTTCATATAGTTTTTGCCCTTTAGCCTTTTGTCTTAATCCGGGAATAATGTTGGTCGACCGGGAATCTTTTGCAATCCCATTATCGAGATATCCCAGACCTTGCTGGTCCATCATCTCCCATATTTTATCGTCATTCGGATTAGGGGCTTCTATAATAGCTAATTTACCGATCCGTTCGGGATATTTCAGCACACTATTTATCGATATGAGTCCTCCGAAACTATACCCGACAAGATGAGCTTTAGTAATTCCAAGTGTATCCATAACAGCCACCATATCTTCCGTCATGCTATGCAATGTATATCCTTCATCTACCCATTCGCTAAGCCCGTGGCTTCTCAGGTCATATAATATTACATGATATTTACAAGCTAGAATCGGCGCTATTTTTAAATAAAAGACCGACATATTAGTAAACATACCATGTATCATTACCAATGTCTCAGGAGCACCCCGGTTGAGCTCGGTTACATTCAGTTCTACTCCCCGTATTTTAATCTTCTGCATCTACTATAAAATTTGTAACATCTTCAAGGGAAAGATTCATTAACTGTTCAAATTCCATGGAAGAAAGCCATAATTCAAAATTCACGCTATCTCCATATTTCAGCCTTACTTTTTCAGCAAAAGAGACTATCTCTATGCTATCCATTTCAAGGTCTTTAGTAAAAATGCTTTGCGGATTAACATCCAGCTCCTCCACTATATCTTCGCCGATTATATCTGAAATAAACTGTTTCAGAACAATGAATATCTCTTCTTTTCTTTTATCTTTATCAGTCATGTTTATCTATTTTTCAGACTACTGTCCAACCTACTACAAAATTATCTTTAAATAATATAGTCCTGATTTCCTGATCTTCTATAAATAGGCTATCCCCTTTTATATCAGACACTTCGTACCGCTTGGGATTACCATGCAGTCCCACACCTTTCATTTTACCAAAAGCCTCTTTAGCCACCCATAAACGCGTGCACCATTCGGCATTGCCACGCCCTTGTATAAGCTCAATCTCACTTTTAGTAAAAGATATATCCATAAAGTCTTTGCTCCGTTCTTCTATCGATTCTATATCGATACCTACCGGTTTATCCGATACTATACATACAGCCTCTGTTCCTTTATGGGCAAGTGAAATCTCCATCGGGGGCAGTTTCCCTTCGTAAGTACCAACCCCTTTTATAATTGGTTTCCCATTTACATCATGGTCGATACCAATACCGATAGGAAATATATAATCATCCTTTTTCCCGGCAAGAAATATACGAACGGCATCTTTGACTACCATCCGGCTGATCAGATATTCTCTACGCTTATTCAACAGCATAGAATCGTAGATATCTTTTTCCGGTTTATTCAGGAACCTCCTATATAGAAAGTCCCAACTGGCACCTCTCTGATAACGGTTATCGAAATGGAAAACATGTGGAGCAATCTGCTCAACGATAGTAGATCGACAAGGATGCATTACGATATCCCATAATTTCTGGTCAAACTCAAAACGCCTGTTAGTCCATCCGGTGACCGTACACCATACTTTATTATCTCGTTTGTAAATCACATTGCCGAGGACAACCTCCTTTGTAACCCGGGTTATCTCGCACATATAGTCAAACTCTCCCTGCTGGTCGTGCATATCCTGATAGAATTTTATCTCCTGCACCGATACCGGAAATGTAGTTTTGTCTGTATCCAATGATTTCTGACAATGGTAACCAATCATTTGCCCGAATGCATCAAGTAAAGAACCTTTACCTTCTGTCTTTCTGAAACGTGCTCTTATTCCGCGTTCCCTTATTTCTTTTATTTCGACTAGAGACTGGTATCTCGGCCCATGAAAGAGGTCAGACACATATGCGTCAGCACCTTTTACAGGAGGAAGTATTATATCTCCCAATTCACTCTCTTTATATAATGATGCTTCGGGTTCGGGAAATTCATCGGCAAGATTTACCGTTGCTGTCAAAAAACCATCTATCGAGAGGGTAATTGAATCCTCTGCTTTCCATTTCCCTTTTATTTTATTAACAAATGGAACGTTTACATCGAGCCATTTGAAAATATTCATATTTGTTATAGAAACAACTTTTTTATCCGGTGCCTGTCGGCTCGCGGCCTCAGCTAACAGCTCCACAGACATAGTCATCGGTATTACCGGATTAAGATCCTCCGGATAGGACCATCCTTCAGGCTGTTTTACAACTGTATGATCAAATAAGAAAGGATAATCATCGGTAGAAATGGAAATATCTTCCTCAAAGGTATCTCCTTCTTTCGGCTTCCGAGAAATTTGTTTTATCTCTGAGATCGAAGTATGCTCTTCTGTACTTGTCTGAAGATAAGTTGTCTCACTAATAGCTTGAACTGTCGGAGCATATTCTTTATCGAGATATCCGTTATCACGAAACATTCTCACCATATCAATTTGTAAAGAGGCAGCCTGGCGTAAATTTTCGGTAAGGGCTAATAATACAGGGTGCTTATTCTCTTCTCCTCTCAAGTCTGCAGGAACCAACAAGCTATCAGACGGAGTCATCTTAACTGATGCCTCACGTAGAAGAGGCATATCTTTTACGATAGGAAGGAACATTTGCAGTTTTACTTCACGCGGCAGAGGTTTCTTTTCTGATTTTCCCTCAACTATGTTAAGGTATTTATTCTCTACTTCGCCACCCTCGATAAAGATTAAAGCAAGTATTCTTCTCACCTGATCCATTACACTTCTGTTAGGGCTGATTGTGGGTATCGCACAATAATTTTTCCCTTTTAGAATATCGTCCACAAATCCGACCAGAATTGAACCGGAGCCAACCTGTATAAATACTCTTGCCTTTTCCTGCGAATGTAATTTTTCAATTAATTCCCGGAATAAAACAGTACTTGAAATCTGAAGTACCGAAGTTTTTACAAAATCATCAATATTTGTTGTATATGGTTCTAACGTCGAACATGACCATACCTTTATATCACTTTCCTTTAAATCAAATTTAGAAGCCGATTCTTCCACAAGATAAGTTTTATGCGCAAGAAAAGGTGTATGGTAACAGGATTGATATGATAATGCCTGATAATATATATGTTCTTTTTTCAATATCTCACACATCTCATCTATTGCATCCTGCGTACCGCACATCAGTATCTGACTGGGACAATTATCATTAGCTATATATAACTGTTCTATATTACCGAAGAGTTCTTTAGCCCGTTCTCTACTACAGCTTACAGCTACATAATAAGTCTTTACATCCTCATATTGTTCAGGACTTTGGGATTTAAGGAAATCAATAACAGAATTTCTCGGAGTTATTCCTGCTGCACCTAATGCAAACCACTCTCCAAAACTGTGACCTATATTAAGAGTTGATTTTACTCCAAATTTTTTAAGGATGGTATCAATAATAGTTGTTTCAGTATAGATACGTGAAGAAAGGTCCATGTATTCTACACCTGTATCAACATTAAATTCTTCTACTCCGAATTGTTTCCCGAGTTCCAGGATTTCAGAGTGTTCTTCTTCACTATAACCGGGAAACATGAACACTACCTTACCATCATCGGTCAACAAAGGTTCATTCGAAAACCAGATATCAAGCCTACCCCGCCAGGGTTTATCTTTTATTATTAACCTCTTGGCTTTTTCTATTCTTTCGTTTGTCGGATCAAAAAGAACCAATCTATATTTAGCCGCAGGATCATTTATAACAGTATATTGCTTCGACTCAAGCTTTGAGATAAGTTGCTCCTTCGTGTATGCGGAAACAGTCAATAACTTCTCCGGAAATACAGCTTCAATTTCTTTTCTTTGTCCGCTTACATCATCATACGGTACAAGTATAAGATGTGCATTAATACCTCCGAACCCGAAAGCATTAACAGCCGCCACCTGCGGATATTTTTCCTTCTCCCATTCAGTCACTTCCTGTACCGGACGGAAGCGCG
Organism: Dysgonomonas sp.; assembly: GCA_003523545.1. GTDB lineage: Bacteria > Bacteroidota > Bacteroidia > Bacteroidales > Dysgonomonadaceae > Dysgonomonas_A. Next base: position 8,101 of record DQAM01000422.1, on the reverse strand, counting down.
ATTGAAGTACTGCTTTTGCAGGTTTCTCACAATGCAAGGTGGGTGGAATCCGCTTATGATAAAGAGAAAGAGCGGTTTTTATAACACCTGCCATTCCGGCTGCCGGCATGGTATGTCCTATATTGGACTTCACGGATCCGATAAGAATCTCACCCGCGCCTTCAGGGAAACTTTCAGATAGCGTTTGTATTTCGGTTCTGTCTCCAACAATAGTAGCTGTGCCATGAGCTTCCACATAACCCAATTTACCACGATCCATACCTGAAGATTCCCAGGCTATGTCAATGGCTTTCTTTTGTCCGTTGACGTTTGGCGCCATTACATTGAGCCCGGCACCATCACTACATACGCCTATTCCTTTAATTACTGCATAGATACGATCTTTATCGGCAATAGCTTTATTTAGTTTTTTCAGCACAACTACACCGCAACCCTCACCAATCAGCAATCCGTCTGCATTCTCACTGAGGGGTGCTATTTCCTGCCTATGCGACATCGCCCTGATCATATCAAAAATACTCCAGAATATAGCATTCTGTCCCAGATGAATTCCACCTGCCACAGCAATATCACATTGCCCGCTTTGCAGATACCTTATAGAATGATCTATAGCTATCAACGAACTTGCACAGGCCGCATCTATTGTATAGGCAGGACCGTGCATATCCAGTTTATTAGCTACCAGTGAAGCTATCAGGTTAGGTATACAGCCGATAACCGTATCAGCCTGATAACGGCCTTTCTGCTGCTGATACTCTTTCTTTATTTTATCTATGTCATCTTCCGGTAAATCGGGTAAAGCATTCCGTACAACCTCCGCAATCTGGGCACCGGTATGAATCACATCTAGAACGAAGCATAGACAACCCGGTAAACGCTCCTTTACCAACAATGAATGCTCCGTTTGCCAATGAAATATTTTTTTCAAATACTCCGGCATCTTTCAGGGCTTCATGTGCCAGTTTTATCATAAAAAGATGTTCCGGGTCATAACTTTGAGCGGCTATGGGTAAGATGCCGAATTCGGCAGGATCGATGTAAATACCGTTTACAAATCCTCCTCTATTACAATAAAACCGGTCGACAGAACCTTTCTGCTCCTGAAAATATGCAGGGTCTATTCTATCCTCGGGCACCTCGGTTATGGAATCCCGTTTGTTAAGCAGGTTTGCCCAGAATTGTTCTGTTCCCGGAGCATCCGGATAATAACAGGACATCCCGACAATAGCTATGTCGGTATCATTGAATTCATTCATAGTTCGCTGCCAATTTTGACAAAGTTATCTACGTCTCCACCCATCACAAGTACCTCGGCTTCGTTCCCATATTTAAGTTCGTTAACGAAGTATTCACCTCCCAGCCTGAGCGGAATCATAGACACCCCTCTTTTCTCAAATTCGCTTTCAAGAGAGGCATTTACCATTCCTGCACCTTTCCATGGTCCCCAGTCAAAAGCTACCACCCTGATTCCCGATTTCTTATCAAGGGCAATTGCGGTATATTCGAATACACTATTAGCTGCGGCATAATCGCATTGTCCGCGATTCCCGTAAGCAGCCGATACACTGCTGAACATTACGAGCAGTTTCAATTCACCTAACAGTTCGTCTACGATGACCTGCAACGGATTTACTTTTGTATTGTATACATTCTCAAAAGATTCCCACGTTTTATCACTAAACAATTTATCTTCCAGAATCCCGGCAGCATGAATAACACCGTCAATATGTCCATACTCTTTTCGAACATCTAAGATGAGTTCCCTGAATGCATCTTTATCCTGCACATCTGCAGCACGATAAGCTACCTTAGCACCGGTTACACTAACCTTTTCAATAGCAGCATTTATCTGATTGGATTTGTAAATTTCATTTACTCTTTTTTCTATATCAGCAGGTTTTTTATATTCGCCTTCGTGAATGAGAAGTTTACGAATCTCGTCTTTAGTTTTTAAAATACTATAAGGATTTTCTCCGCCTTCCATTGGTTTGGAACGACCTACCAAAATATAATTACATGGGTAATCGACAGCAAGCTGGGTAATCAGTTCAGGTGTAATTCCCTGTGCACCGCCTAAGACGAGTACTACAGAATCCTTATCAAGCTTCGTTGAAACCTCCTCCTTGCTATTCAGTTTTTCTGACTTGGCAGCATAATGCATACGCTTATCTCCATCATAAAATATATCTATCGATTTATCTTCTGCTGAGAGTTCTTCTGCTACTATATTGCCTAGTTTTTTTACATCGAATGGGGTCACTGAAGCTATATTTCTAACCTTAAGTCCTGGATATTCCATTGCAAGAGATTTTATAAAACCCGGATACCCCTGCAGATTCTTTACTTCTTCCGCATCCTTTTCAATCTGTGCCATTTGGTCACTGAAAGTAAAGAGCCATTTCATTTTAGCAAAATCAACCTTCTTTGTCAAGTCAAAAAGGTCTTTCATATTATAGCGGTCCGAAGTGCCTGCTATATCTACAAGTATCAGTCCGTCAAAAGATGTAAGGTCTTCGCCTTGGGCTACAATTTCAACTATAGCACCTTTTTCTTCGAGAGCTTTTTTAATTTCTGCGCCATGAGCGACAAGAGGCTCCTTGACCGGAAGCGCGAATACTTTACCTTCAATCGAAAGAGACTTAGAATTATCTATAGCATGTTCCTGTAAAGTGAAACACAATCTTGTAAGTTCTGCCACATCTTCTTTCGGTCCAATTTTAACACCTGAAGGTTCAACTTCAATCACATGTATTGAATTCTCCACCGTTAAACCTTTAGAGGGGTTTCCACTTCCGGATTGTTTTAAATCAGCAATCCATTTAATTATTTCATTAAGTGTCTTAAGCGATGCCAGTGTTTCTATAGCATTTTCTGATTCTTCGAAATTAATTCCGATGTCCACCCTTTCTTTCAGAGCTCCGATTATCTCGATTCTTTTAATAGAATCTATACTCAAATCTGCCTCCATATCCATATCCATTCCGAGCATTTCTACAGGATAACCCGTTTTATCGCTCACTACATCGAGAAGTATCTTTGTCAGTTGTTGTGTTGTGAGGTTCGCTGCAGACGGAAGGCTGCTTCCAACTTCTTCAGCAACAAGATTTTCAACTTTGTTCTCTTCAATCAACTGCACTTGTTGAGGCTGGCTGATTGCAGGTGTATATTCTACCGGTCTTGCCTGAATCTGAGGTGAAGCCATAGGCGCAGTTTGTCCGAAATAGCTCATCATTACATCTCTCTGATTCTGAACTACAGAATTCATCCCTTTGAGGTATTCCAGCATTATATCATCGGCTGCACCTCTGTTGTTGTTATTCATTTCCCTGTCGTTTAATAAATTGAATGGTTTTGTAATTGGATATGCACCGTCTGCCGGCATTTTACCGGAAAGAGGCCTGCTGTAGTGACCGTTAATCTTCCATACGGTCGGTTTTTTTGTAAATAATTTTGTATCGCTGATGTCGAGCAAAACAGCATTACGTCCTTCGAACATCTTCATGAAATTGACTTCACGACCCGAAGCAATATATTTTGCCACAGCCTGTAGAAAATAAGAAACACCTTCTTTACCATCTGCTTCTGTCTGAAT
>DQAM01000422.1:0-4464 GCA_003523545.1 Dysgonomonas sp. | reverse complement strand
ATCAGTATTTCATCATCTGTGATAGTATTCTGCACTAGTCCTGTAAGGGTACGTCCCGGACCTGCCTCGATAAATATACGGGCACCATCCTCATACATCTTTTCCAATTGCTTACTGAAATAAACCGGATTGACAAGATGCTCACAAAGACGTTCTTTTATTCCCGCTTCTTCCAACGGATATCTTTCTGCAGTGGTATTTGACCAGACAGGAATGATAGCTTTCCCAAATTTCACCTTCTCAAGCGTTTCAGCATATATTTCTTTAGATTTCCTTAATAGAGGGCTATGGAAAGCACATGCAACGTTCAATTTCTTTACTGAAATGCCTTTATCTTTCATCTTTGCAATGAATTCCTCCATTCCTTTCGTAGTGCCTGCAAGAACAGTTTGCTTCGATGAATTATAATTAACCGCCCAAACTTGCGTTTCCTCCTTGAGAATTTCATCAAGTTGTCCCTGTGGAATATTTACAGCTCCCATCATACCTTTATCATCCTCAATGGCATTGAGGATAGCCTGCGCACGCTTGCGGCTGAGAGCTACAAGGTCATGAGGATTGATAACACCTGCAAACGCCAGAGCGGGAAGCTCTCCATAACTGTGGCCTGCTGCCATATCGGGTTCTATTCCGAATGACTTTAATAATCCGGCCATTGCGAAATCAACAATCCCCAGTAAAGGCTGTGCATTCCGTGTATCGGTGATGACTTTCTCCAATTCTTTACGCTTTTCCTCATCAAATATGGTTTCAGGGAAAAGTATGCGTTCATAATCAGGATTTGAGGCAATAAGTTTTCTCATCACTGGAAAGGCGACAAAAAGGTCGCGAGCCATATTTACACGCTGGCTTCCCTGCCCGGGGAAAAGGAATGCCACCTTACCTTCTCTTACATCCCTGTAATAGATTTCGGGTGCGTTTTTGCCTTCGGCTGCTATGTCTATCTTAGATATAAGATTTTCCGGACTAGTTGCAACAATAATTATCTGAATTTCTGTATTATCGGTTATAGCGAGTGTATAAGCAAGATTTTTTAATGATACAGAATCGTTGAGTAAGAGAATTTCCTTCACCTTATTCATTTCAACCACCGCTTCGTCTCTGTCCTTACCCCGGAATACAAAAATTTCGGAAGGCCAGGCAGGTAATGCCGTAAGATAATTTACATCTTTGTTATAGTTCTCGATTACCGTATGGAAATTTGTCCCGCCGAATCCGAATGCACTTATACCTGCAATACGGCGTTCGCTGTTCCATAATCCCGGACGTGTATTAAACAGGAATGGATTAATCTCCGGCTTATAAAATGCATTAGGTTTATTCAGATGTATAGTGGGGGGGATAATTCCGTATTTCACTGCCAGCGCAGCTTTCATTACACCCGCTATACCTGCCGAACACTTAGTATGTCCGATTTGAGTTTTTACCGACCCCAGATAAGATTGTCCCGGTAATGCACCCGAATCAAGGAACATATCGGTAAGAGCGCTTAATTCCGTCTTATCACCTACAACCGTACCGGTTCCATGAGCCTCGATAAGTCCCACTTCGGAAGGTAGTATCCCCGCTGTCTGATATGCCCTTTCCAGAGCTTTAATCTGTCCTTTGCGGCTCGGAGCTGTCATTCCCAGACTTTTTCCATCAGAACTACCTCCAACCCCTTTAATTACTGCATATATTTTATTCCCGTCGCGTTCTGCATCTTCAAGACGTTTCAGTACCAGAACTCCTATTCCTTCACCCAAAGCTATACCATCTGAATCTGCATCGAAAGACGCCGAGTATCCTTTACGTGAGAGAGCATGCGTACAATTGAACATCAGATAGTCGGCCAATCCATTATGTAAATCGGCACCACCGAGTAATACCATATCGGACCGATGATTCGCCAGTTCCTGACATCCGATATCGAGTGCCGCCATAGAGGATGCACAAGCCGCATCTACGGTAAAATTCCGTCCTCCCAGGTTAAGGCGGTTTGCAATACGCCCGGCAACAACATTGGATAACACTCCTGCAAACGAGTCTTCATTTAAGACAGGTAATGAAGTTTTCACTTCTTCGGGAAGTTCTCCGAAAGCTTGCTTCGCTGATGCCCGAAAACCATACATTGTCGCCAGTTCCGTTGCCCCCTCTGTACCGAAAATGACCGATGTACTATCAGCATCTATTTCGGATAGGGTATCATAACCTGCATCCTGTAAAGCCCGCTTGGCAACTAATAAACTAAGGAGTTGGACCGGTTCGATGGAAGCCACGGACTGCGGTGTAATCCCAAATTCTGTAGGATCAAAATCCATATCAGGTATAAATCCTCCCCATTTGGAACAGATATAGTCAGTATCGCGTGTATCTGGATTGAAGAATAACTCCTTATTCCACCTGTCATCCGGAACCTCTGTGACACAATCTTTGCTAAGAAATATATTTTTCCAATATTCTTCTATGTTATGAGCTCCCGGATATATAGCTTCCATGCCTATAATAGCGACATTCAATCCCTTAGAACTTGTTTCAGGATATTCCATTTCCTGCAGGTTTTCGATAAGATCATTCGCTTTGTCGATAACCGCCTCATGTATTTCATCCATCGTCGTAACTTCATCCATAAGGGAAACAACATCACCTACCATATAAAGTCCTTCCTCTAATTGTTCATCTGTCGAAAGTTCAATAAGTTTTCCGTTATCGCGTTTCAGACCTTTAGCCGCAATCCTTGAACGGCCCAAATTCATTTCTTCAAGTTTAAACCAGATATCTTTCGAATCCATCCCTGCTGAAATCATACGCTGTTTTTCCTTCTTGAAAAAATCAGTAAATGGAGTCTTAATAGAACGGGTTTCTTGTCCGGGGGCCGCTTCTAATAATATACTTTTTCCGGATGAAATAATTTGATTCTGGTATTCCTGAGTAATCGCGGCCGATTCAACTGATTCTTTTGCATAAAGATATGAAGTCCCCATTTGAATACCTATTTTAGCCCCTTTTACGGCAAGAGTTGCCGACATTATAGAAACAAAGGCCGATGAAAGTGCGTTATGTATTCCTCCGGCAAAAAGTACACTTATAGATTGAATATCATCTTCTTGTAATAATCTGAATATCTGTTTTTCCCAAAGTACTATACTGGCAAGAGGCCCCACATGCCCGCCGCTTTCACGACCTTCAAATATAAACTTTCTAGCCTTTTCTTTAAGAAACATGTCCAGTAAAGCGACCGAAGGAACATGCAGATAAGTAGTTATTCCTGCGTCCTCATAAGGTTTTGCAAGTGATGGACGACCTCCTGCTATTAAGACAAAATCGGGTTTAACATCAAGAATATATTTTGTTTGTTCTTCACGTAATTGAGTGGGGATAAATCCCATCGTACCGACACCCCAAGGCTTATCACCTAACATTTCTTTTGTATGGTTAAGTATATCTACAGCAGGCTGCCCAAACATGAGGCTTAACGCCAGAAAGGGTAATGCCCCAGCCTCAGCCACAGAATTAATAAATTCAGGAACATCGCTTACACGCGCCATCGGCCCCTGTATAATTGGATATTTTGTACCGAATTCCTGTGCTAATGAATTTCCCTTACGGATAGGCTGCTGCGTTTTGGCTTGTTTGAGATGGCCATAAGCGGCCTCGAAAAAATAGGCTACAAAATTGGTTAATTTCTTATACTTATTTACAAAATCCACAGCGAGCGAAATATCTTGTCCCATCGGAATATAGTTTTCGGTCATATCATAACCTCCAACATATTTCAAGACATCTTTCACCTTAGCATTTTGAGGCAATTTAGGAGAGTTCTTCCTATGAAGGACTCTATATCCGTCTATGACGATAGTTTCATTACCACTTAACTTGGCACATGTCTCTTTTAACTCCGCACCAACACCGCATGCAGGAAACAAAGCCATCTGTGAATCCATTATCACCCCCTTTGCTCCAAGAGATGTATAAGCAGCTGAGGAATGTACACCTGCACCGCCTTGTATATATAGATTTATGTTTGTCCCCTTGCATTTTTCTGCAAGAGCCTGGAACATTATAAAAGAGGATTGTTCCGCTACTTTGCCTGCACCTTCATTCCCTTTTATAATGATATTCTTAAATCCCCCTTGAATTGCTTTTTCAGCTTCTTCGATTGAATATACCTGCCACATAAATTCTACATTCTCTCTGACGGGGATTTCTGTTCCAAAAGGAACAATAATTCTTGTTACCTGTTTCGGTAATGAAATATCTTTCATCCTATCATCAGTCATACACACCCCGAAAGGGACTTTAATTGTAGAGGCTAGTTTTTCCAGACTCTCTTCCGCCTTTTTCCTATCATAACCAAGAGCTAATACCGGATAGGCTGCCGTTTTAGCAACTTCCGATACCAGCCTGACGTCTGGAAGCTCGAATGGAGTGAGAATCAGTAGTTCTTTTCTAGTCATACTAATGTTGTTTTGCTTTTGTATTTTT
>DQAM01000274.1:2404-2739 GCA_003523545.1 Dysgonomonas sp. | reverse complement strand
TGAAGAACGATGTTATCAATCAAGGGCTAATTCTGGTCGATTAACTCCTGATACTGGGAGGACGCCGACTGGACAAAGAAATTTTCTCCATTTAAAAGTCAAGAACATTGAATCTAAAGATTTTACAGATTTATTATTTACTGATATTTCCGGAGAAGATTTTGAATCATCTATTGACTCAAAAATAGAGTGTGAAAAATTAGAATTCATAAACAGAGCAGATCATGTAGTTTTATTTATTGATTCTGAAAAACTTTCAAATCGGAAGGAACGCAGTCTGATAAAAACTAAGAATATTTCATTATTGAGAGGACTCATTGACGCCAAGGTAATTA
>DQAM01000274.1:0-2225 GCA_003523545.1 Dysgonomonas sp. | reverse complement strand
GGTAATTAGTCCTAACTCATATATTGATGTTGTTTTTTCTAAATGGGATTTAGTTTCAGAAGATGAGGATACTTCTAAACTTATTGAGATCATAAAAGATGAGATTTTAAATAAATTTCAAAATGATTATAGACGAATTGGATTTTATGAACTTGCGAGCAGACCAACCCCTGCATCAGCAATGAATGACGGTTATGGATTGGATATACTTTTTACTCAGTGGGTAGAAAAACCTTTCTATATCGATTCCTTTTTCTCAAATACACATAAATCTACTAGTCCGAGTAGAGAGTTTTCTAAATACATATTTCTGAAAGATGAATGAAATGTCAATAAAAAATAATTGTTTATTAATAGGGTTACCAGAGTCTGGTAAATCTACTTTTATTGGTGCATTTTGGTATGCAGCTGAAAGTGGAGAAATTGGAGATGCTTATTATGTAAAAGAGTTGCCCGAGGATAGAGCATATTTGAATTTATTAAAAGATAATTGGCTTAGATGTAAAATAGCTCCTAGGACTCAATTAGATCAGCAACATAAGATTTCTTTGAAATTATATAACAAGAATACAGAGTGTTTAGAATTAAACTTTCCGGATGTTTCGGGAGAGTTATACGAAACACATTTTGAAGAGAGAAAAATATCAATGGATTTCCTTGAACAATTACGTTCCACGGATTGTGTGCTTTTATTTATCAATCCTTCAAAGTTAGAGTCAGCTTGTTCTATTAAAGACTTGCTAAGACTTTATGGAATAATAGAAGAGGAGGATAATAATGAAGAAAGTTTAGATCCTTTCACTCTTAAAAAAATACCAACTCAGGTAATTCTTGTTGATTTACTTCAGGTAATAGAAACCTTTGGCAGGACACCTACAAAAATTTCTATAATTATTTCAGCATGGGATACTATTTTAGATGCAGTTTCAGAAGAGGTTTCGAATACAACTCCATCAAAATGGATAGAGAAAGAATTACCTTTTTTATATCAATATTTACAAGCTAATATTGAAAAATTTGAATTTTTTGGCGTCAGTGCACAAGGGGGAAAATATGATGATAATAATGAAAAATTATTTGCTCATTTAAAACAAACGGATAGAATTCGGGTTCAAACGCAAGAAGATATTTCTCATGATATTTCTTTACCTATAAAATGGTTAATTAATAATGACTAATTTGATCAGAATAAATCAGACCTTACATGGATATGATGAAGGGCATAACCTTCTGGCGGCATCTATGCAATTTCCTTTGAATGTAAAACGGATACTAAGGGTTATGAGTGATATGTCAGGAACAACTATGCTTCCAGATTTCGAAGAATATATCACCGGATATCCTATTAAGGAAATCAACATGTATGCAATTGCAAAAACCTGGTATGCACCTGAGATGAGGAGAGAAGGTTGTGTTTGGACTCATACATTACTTATTGATTTCGCAGACTTAATTCATATCAATAATTATAAAAGACTTATTAACCTTTTCAATAATCCATCAAATCAGTCTGATTTAAACGGTTACAATGAATGCATTGAACTTAATGACCAGGATATTTCACATGCGGTTTCTTTAGATGAAGAATCTAGATTAACAAAAAATATTCTCAACAATTTGTATTCTTATCCAAATAGCCCGTTGCTAATTAGTAGTTCAACCACACAAAAATATGAATCTATTATTTTAAGTATCTGGGCACAGCAGTGGCCTAGACTTAAAAGAAATTTTCTATTTTGTACAGGATCATTAACTCCTCGTTTTTATGAAAAGCAGTATTTAGACATCCAAATAATTCCCAATCAATTAAAAATCACGAACACCAACTCTTTTCTTGTCGTAAAAGAAGAGAACGATGAATCTACAGATCTTGAATGGCTTAATATATTATATGAGGATATTACAACTCCAAAGTCAATCTTGAGAAATTTCTTAAATATGTATGGATCAGATGTGAAAGAAAGTAGAGACTCTGTTATACCATTAATTACCTTATATCGTTCTCTGGAAGACAGATTGGATTCACAAGGTTTACATGTTCTGATTAATTATCTAGGTGAAAAATTTCCTTCTTCAAAAGATGCCAATAATCTTAAATTAGTTTTGCTTAGTAATAAGAAGGAGATATTTGACGAAAAAGATATTTTATTTGAACTAGCAACAACAAACAATTATAATTCATTTAATTATGAGAAATTAGAATTTGAAAAGCGGTTCATCCTCAT
>DQAM01000272.1:4844-5103 GCA_003523545.1 Dysgonomonas sp. | reverse complement strand
GGTTTTAGTTAAAATTGTAACAAAAGTTTACTTTTATTATTTTAATTTTTATATTTGTGTGTTCGTGCACAAAATAATGTGCTCGTACACATATTGAATCTTTAATTAAATTTTGTAATTAATTATAATAATAATTGCAAAGTGAATGAAAGTATTTTGAAGGTGAAAAAGAATCCTTAAAAACAACAACTGAAGATTATATCATATTTTAATACCAGAAACATTTATAATGGAAATATCTAATAAAATATACGGATCC
>DQAM01000272.1:0-4592 GCA_003523545.1 Dysgonomonas sp. | reverse complement strand
GAGAGAGAGAGAGAGAGAGAGCACAAAATATAATAAAAATAAATCATACTTTGTAAGTAAAGACTTACAAAAACAAGTATTCTATAGAATAACGGGAATTGAACCTGTACAAAGCAGTTTATACTGCTTTGTACAGGTTTTGTCATTTTATTGATTTTGTGTTTGGCCAAATTGAATATTAAATACAATGAAATCAATTCTATTTATTTAAAATCTTAGTACACATGGAAAAAAAATCATTATCGAAAGGAGTATTTAAGTCATGTCTCCTTTTATGTTTTTTGCTTTTGTTCGATGTAAGTGTGTATGCACAGGGTACAATAACCGTACAGGGAATTGTAACAGACCGGTCGAATGACCCTCTTATAGGTGTCAGCATTTCGGAAAAAGGCACAACAAACGGGACAATGACTGATATTGACGGTAAATACAGAATTACAGTCAATACAGGTACTACACTAGTTTTTACGTATGTCGGTTATTCCGCTCAGGAGATTACGGCTAATGCAAGTACGCTCAATGTAATTATGGTAGAGGACTCGCAGGTACTGGATGACGTGGTCGTTGTCGGCTACGCTGTACAGAAGAAAGTGAATCTTACCGGGGCCGTTACTGCAATAGACGGCGATGCGATTGCCGCAAAGGCAACAACCGATGTACTTAGTGCCATGCAGGGACAGATGCCGGGAGTGACAGTATTGCGGTCGAGCGGACAGCCCGGTTCTGAAACCAGTGGTCTGCGTATACGTGGTTTTTCTTCGGCTAACGGAGTAAATGCTTTAATACTTATTGATGGAGTAGAGGGAAGTCTCACTATGCTGAATTCTGATGACATTGAATCTATCTCCGTACTGAAAGATGCCGCTGCCGCTTCTATTTATGGTGCGCGTGCTGCTGGAGGAGTAGTTTTGGTGACTACCAAGAAAGGAGTTTCACAGAAGCCGAAAGTATCTTACAGCGGTTCGGTCGGCTTCAATCTTCCGGGTAATATGCCTCAACGTATGGCACCCTGGGAAGAGCAGGATTATATAAATAAAGGACGTAATGCCGACAGGGGAATTCCTGAGCAAAACGCGGAAGCTACGTCATGGCTCGGAAATCCCAATTATAATTATTATCCGAATGGTGCGCGCTGGACGTTTCACGGTAATACCAATTGGCTGGATGAAGGAACCAAGGACTATACAACACAGACTACACATTCACTATCTGTAAATGGTGGCCACGGGCAGACTAATTACTATATGTCCATGGGATATTTTACAAAAAACGGGATGCTCAAGTATGGACCGGACGATTACAGCCGTTACAATTTACGAGCTAATTTAAATACAGAGATGAGCAAATATCTGGCTGTCAGGTTACAGGTCTCTTATGAAAGAAGCGTCAATAACCAGAATCCGGTGGGTTCTGGATATATCTTATCGCAGTTATATAATGTTCGTGGCCGTCAGGCGATTTATCTCCCGGAAGAAGATACGAACTACGATGTAAACCCTTATAGTGCAGATTTGCAGGTAAATCCTATTGATGCTATGAAGAATGGTGGGAAGACAACCGGAGAAAATCAGTATTTCACCGGAAACCTGAATCTACATGTTAAAAATTTGGTAGAAGGTCTTACTCTTGACCTCAATGCTTCGCGAAGAGCCGGATTCTATACTTATGAAGGAGACTATCGTTATCGTCCGTCAATGGGAAGAAATGGAGCCTTCAGGGCCGGATATGAAATCAACAATCCCAACCGTGTCGTGAAAACTAAGAATAATAGTTATCAGGATAAACTTGAAGCATTGTTGAATTACAACAAGACCATCGATAAGCACACGTTTCATGTATTGGCGGGTGCATCTTACGAACAATATGAAAAAGATGAAATATCCGCTACGGCCCGTAATTTATTATCTAATGATTTCTTTAGTTTCAATTATTATGACAATACCCTGGCTACAAATACGGTATTGAGCGATCGTATATCTCCCTGGAAAATGGGATCGTTTTTTGGGCGTATAAATTATGATTTCGCAGGACGTTATCTATTGGAGGCCAATATACGTTATGACGGTAGCTCCCGTCTCGACCCGGCTGACCGGTGGGGTGCATTTCCATCATTTTCTTTAGGATGGAGAGTGAGCGAGGAATCGTTTTTCGAACCTATGAAAAAGCATGTGGACAATTTTAAACTGCGTGCTTCGTGGGGACAGTTAGGTAACAGTACTATATTCGATAATAAGTATTATTCTTATTATGATATTATTTCTAATAAAACAGATGACAGTGATACAAGTATTCTCAGTATAATGGGAAATCCGGTTTATCATCAGAAAGATATGGTATCGAAAGGCATAACCTGGGAAATCATCACTTCTACCAATATAGGTGTCGATTTCACCCTTTTCAAGAACAGGCTTAATATAACAGGTGATTATTACTGGAAGAAAAATGACAATATGTTATCCCGGCCGCGGTCGGGCAATATCGTGGGTTATCCTGCGGCCCACCTTGCCTTTCAGAATATCGGTACTATGAAAACGCATGGATGGGAAATTAATGCACAATGGCGGGATAAAATAGGTGACGTTATGTATAATATCGGCTTCAATATAGACGACAGCCAGAATAAAGTGGTAAGTTATACAGGAAACAATGTAATCAGTAACGGTACTGTAAGTATTCTCGAAGGTTATGCCCTCAATACAATTTGGGGATACAGGACCGACGGATTCTGGAACAGCCGCGAAGAATATTTGGAATATAAAGCCGCCAATCCGGGTTACCAGTCATTCAACGATGCTAAGGTAAGCGGAGGCGATACCCGATATGTAGCACAGGGTAAGGCCGATCATACTATAGGTATCGGAGGTGCAACTGTAGACGAGCCGGGGGACCTTATATATCTGGGAACAACCAACGGACGTTATAATTATGGAATCAATCTTGGAGTAGAATGGAAAGGATTCGACTTTTCATGTTTCTTCCAGGGTGTTGGTAAACGCAAATTTCTCGTAAACACGGCCACTCTGGCTCCGTTAGGTTATTCGTACGAGATGCCGTGGACTATACATCGTGATTATTGGACAGAAGACAATAAGAACTCTTATTTCGCGCGTCCTTACGAGGGGAATACTTTCAACTATAATCCAGCCGACAGATGGGTGCAGGACGGAGCCTACATAAGGCTTAAAAATATACAGTTGGGATATACTATTCCTATTCCGCAGAAAATAGCCTCTGTGCGTGTATATGTGAACGGTACGGACGTATGGGAACATACTAAAACGCTTGAAGTATTCGACCCTGAAGTCGGTAATAATAAGAATTCACAATATTATCGATTCTTCCGTACGTGGACAATGGGTGTTAACGTAACATTCTAAAAATAAGAAAGATGAAAAATTTATTATATATAAGCATGGTATGCATAGCTGTAGTTTTCGCCGGTTGTGATCTGGATGTTACCCCAAAAACTGATCTTAACGATGGAACCTTCTGGAAATCGGAAAGCGACCTCAAAGGTGCCTGTAACCGTTTGTATCAGCAACTGGCCTTTGCCGGGCACGATGTCCGTGCTGATGACCAGTTCGGAAAAAGCGCGAATAGTATAAGTGCAGGGAGCCGTTCTGTTCCCGGAGAAAGCGGTGACTGGTCCGATCCATATGCAAGAATCCGTACAGCCAATAATATTATAGAAAAAGGAGCAAATGCACCAATCGATGAGGCTACCCGCAATAAATACCTTGGTGAAGCGCATTTTTTCCGCGCATACTATTATTTTGACCTGGTATGCAAATACGGGGATGTTCCTTTGGTGCTGAAAGTATATACCAGTACTGCCGATCCTGAATTGAAAATGGGACGTACGCCGCGAGAAGAGGTTATACAGAAATGTTATGAAGACCTTGAATTTGCTGCAGCCCATCTGCCGACACGAGCATCCCTTCAAGGGGTAACAGACGAATTTGCACGCCGCAGGGTTACGCGTTCTTCAGCTTTGGGTCTTATGGTACGTATCGGATTACATGAAGGCACGATGCAGAAATACCACAACCTAAGTAGCGATGGTCAGTGGAGGGCTCATTTACAAAAGAGTATAGATGCCTATAATTTATTGAAAGCCGAAGGTCATAGTCTTTACACAGCGGGAGGAACTTCTGTTGCCTATCAAGCTTTATTTTTTGACGAAAGCAACAGCACTAATAAAGAGATTATTTTTGCAAAAGCCTATGGGCCGAACGGAGGCAGCGGCTCTGGGTATACTAACCACAGCTATTCGGGAGATTGCGAAGGCAGTTATGCTATTACCCGTTCTATGGTAGATATGTACCTGTACGCTGATGGATTACCACGTGAAAAATCACCTCTGGTAGTTCCGGAGGAGACTTCTTTCAATCATGTATTCGGTTATGAGGCTGATGGTGTTACACCTTTGGCCGGAGGATTGGGAGCACGTGATCCCCGTCTTACTATGAGTATTTGGCGTATTAACGATCCTCAGGATAATGCAACAACAGAAGTTGGAGGAGCAAAGATAGGATGGATCAATACAGGTAAAGGAGCATATAAGCCTTTCGATCCGCAACGCCCGCTGGGCT
>DQAM01000270.1 GCA_003523545.1 Dysgonomonas sp. | reverse complement strand
GCATCATCGTTCTGATCGATTACCTTTCCTGTGATCTTTTTTCCGGTCTGCTGGAAAGTTTCTTTGACAGCTTCGGCTAATATTTCCTTCTTAGACAATATAATACTATTGTCCAGCACTTTATAGGTAATATCAGTACCTTCAAACATCTGACCGAGAATTTTGAAGATGTTCTGGTTTCTGACACTCACCGAGACCGTACGGGAAGTATTCACCTGATTGTTATTATAAAAAAATACAAAATCCGTACTTTTTTCAATTTCATCCAACACGCTTTGCACTGTCGCATTCTGCATATCCAGAGATAAAGACGTGTTTTGCGCATACCCGTTCGCAGCATAGCTTACCGATGCCGAAATGCAGATAAAAATCATTAATAGTCTCATCGCTAAAGGGAGATTAGTGTGGATACTGAATATGAGCTTCAGTATCCGAATGGTTTGGATACTAAGGTTATTTGCCATAAATTTGGAGTGTTTTTGATGTTATAAATATTTGTTTGGGCTTGCGTCTGAACAAGCTTATAACTCACATACGGGAGAATACGCCAATATTTTCCCGTATGGCTTTTTCAGGGGGGTCTTACTTGCTGTACTTTCATTTTTTCAAGGTTTTAGATTTAAGTTCATAATTATTTAAGATCCGGGTCAATATAGTTCCACTTTTAATTTTTCCTTTGTTTTTCCTGATTCGTTTTTATCTTCTATCATCAGATACCGTATGCCGGAAGAAATACGCAGATGTTCTAGTATCAAATACAGATGCTGCGTCTCGAATGTCCCGGTAAATCGTTCCTCTTTCAGTTTATTGTTCTTAACAATAAATTCGGCATCAAAACGTTTACTCAGCTGTTTCAATACCTCATCCAACGGGGTATTCTGCAATACTATCTTTCCGTCTTTCCATGCCGTATCCATAGCGATTGTGCCGGAACTGATATCCAGGCTTTTATTTTTACGACTATAAGTTATTTTCTCACCTTCGTCCAGTATTATTTCTTCCTTATTATTATTCTTATCCCGGTATTTTACTCCGACCGAACCGGATACCAGAGATACTGCCAGAAAATCGTTCTTCTCAAATGCCTCTACATTAAATTTCGTACCATACGCTTCCACCTGTATTTTATCATACAAGTTTACGAGAAAACGTTTGTCACTCTTTTTCACATCGAAAAATGCCTCTCCTTTCAATCGTATATTCCTTGATTCACCCTCGAATCTATCGGGATATTCCAGTTCCGAACCCGAATTAAGAGCGACTGTAGTCCCGTCCGGTAAGTCAAAATAAGCAACCATGCCCGGTGTAGATTTAACAATAATCTGTTCTACAGGATCTTGTTTCATCATAAAATACAAAGCAACTGCAATCAATGGAAGTGTTAATAAAGCCGCTGCTTTTTGCACCTGATGCAACAACCGGCGGTTAGACCTCTTCTTTATCGATTTATTTACTTCTTCCAAAGCCGATTGCGCGTCTACATTCTCTATCGTATCTATCACATCCGAAGCCCAATAGATATAATAGATATCTTTGGCTATTTTAGCATTTTCTTCCGAATCATTAATCCAATGCTCTACAGCTTTTTTAGCATCATCATCCAGAGTTCCCTCAAAATATTGAAGCAGCACGGCCTCTTCTATATTATATTCTTGCATTCTTTTTATTTACCTCTTTTACTTATTAGACTATTGAAGATACAAACCTCCTAAACTAAATATTCACTTTTTTTATTTTTTATACTAAAAATTTTTATTTTTGTAAAAAGCAACCCATCCCATGTTTGAGAATAAATCCGAAGAAGAAATAATCAGCCTGATTGAGAAAGGAAACAAAAAAGCTTTTGATTTCTTTTTCCTCAAGCATTATCCGGTGCTTTGCAGTTATGCAAAACAATATGTAGAATTTGAAGATGCACAGGAAATAGTTCAGGATATTATGCTTTGGATATGGGAAAACCGCAAAAACCTCCGTATAAATCAGTCCGTATCTAATTATCTGTTCAAAAGCGTTAAACACAGATGCCTGACTTTAATCAGTAGAAATACGATTAAACAACGGATAACAAATTATTTACATGAGCAGATGATGAGTTCGATCGAGTCTCAGGATTTTTATCAGATAAAAGAACTTTCGAGAAATCTCCAGGAAGCTATAGACCGTCTGCCCGAATCTTATAAAGAAGCTTTCATAATGAACCGCTTCAAAGGAAAAACTTATAACGAGATATCCGTCGAATTGAATGTTTCTTCTAAAACAATCGATTACAGAATACAGCAGGCTTTGAAAATATTGAGAAAGGAACTCAAAGATTACATGCCTTTGTTAGCGGCTTTATCCATATTGTAGACAAAGCGTTTAATTCTAATTTTTACTGTCAACTATATGATCCTGTAGATTGTTATACATAATACTATATCTGACAGACACTTAACACAGACAATTGGATTACATATATTCTTATACAAACTTAATATGAACTATTTATATACAATACTTTATTCGGCAATAATCTATATTTTCGTTATTATCGGCTTACGGTTGTTAGGTAAAAAAGAGTTGGGGCAATTATCGGTAGCCGATCTTGTTTTTATAATGCTTATCAGCGAAGTCGTAGGAGACGTGATGCGCGCATCCGACGATTCATTAGGCAGCGGACTGTTAGGTGCGGCAACTCTTATACTGCTCAATAAAGGAATCGAACTTTGGAAGTTCAAATCGAAGAAATTCAATCAATTTATGGAAGGGAATCCCGTAATATTGATCAGGCACGGAAAACTGAACAAAAAAGAAATGGAGAAGAACAAAATTACAGTTCAGGACATAGAACAAATGGGACGGGAAAACGGAATAAGTGATGTCTCTACCGTCCCGCTGGCTATTCTTGAAGTGGATGGAAAGGTCAGCTTTCTGAATGAGGATAACCTTAAAACAAAAATACCGATAGATGGATTAAAAACGTAGTTTTCCTAATCTAAATTTCGACTTTCTGTTAACAGCCGTCGAAGCGTACAATGCCCACCCGATGAGTACCGGTTGGAAAAACAAACGCACAAATCTTTTTGTATCCGTATCCAGTCCAAAAGCTTTCCTTCTTTTAGTATACTGGGAAATATTTCCGGGAAAAACCGCTGTAAAAAACATGGAAGCTACTACACCCGTAAGTTTTCTCTGTTTTGCCCATAACATGAGCGCCAATCCCAAAGAAATTTCAGCTCCTCCTGATAATATCACTGTGAGGTCTTTATCCAAAGGAACCCAGTCGGGAACTTGTGCCTGAAAATCTTTCCGTCCGAAAGTGAGGTGGCTCGTTCCTGCAAAAACCATAAAAGCTCCCAAAAGTATTCTTGCTAAATCCTGATATTTTATTGTTTTTTTCATCGCTATACCATATGTTGTTTATACATTGGCTTTATAACCTCCTTTCTATTGATAATGTTTGACTTATTTATTTTTATTATTTTATTATAACGAATCATAGAATCTAACACATACATGCTAATCCGGAAGATTATTTCCCGTGATAAAGTGATGCTATGATAGATGAAGGCTTTTCACTATATGTCAATGTCAGTTTATGCATAGCTCTTGTCACTGCAACGTACAGCATATTGCGGTCCATTTCATCTTTATAATTCCTATCATTCACCTGCGGTATGATTACTTCATCAAATTCCAACCCTTTAGCCATATGTGCGGAAGTGACGATAATTCCTCGGGGGAAGTTGACACTTTCTTTCGAAAGAAAGTAAATTTTATCATCATAACTTTTTATTTTCGCGAACATTTCTTCGGCTAGTTCTTCTGTCTTACAAATAATACCCAATGATTTGTATTTGGATTTCCGGAAACCGGATACTAGTCCGGCAATAGCAGACAGTTCAGAACTTTCATCCGGATAAAACAATACTCCGGGTATTTCTCCGTGACGGGAGATAGCTTCCAACTCAGGATTTTTACTAATGTATTGTGCCAGTTCTATGATTTCATACGTGGAACGATAACTCTTGCAGAGCTTCATTATTTCGGCATTAGCCAATGATTTCTTTATAACCTCCGCACTCGATGACCCGTAAGGGTTTACCGATTGGCTTATATCACCCAGTACGGTTTTCCGGCATGGAAAAAGCTTCTGTATCAATTTATACTGTATCGGTGAATAATCCTGCATCTCATCCACAATCAGATGCTTAACCTGTGTATATGTCTTTTGTTCTTCCAATGCCGACCTGATATAAGCCAAAGGAGCCATATCTGAATATTCTAGCGTTCTGTTTTTCCTGATATGCAATAAATCCGGATTTCCTATCCATTCGAAAAAATCTTTATACAATTGCAAGTCTTTATTACCTGCAAACATATTCGTGATTTCTTTTTTCAGCATATTTTTCTCTGTCGTAGTGAATCTGACCCTGTAAAGTATATCCGTCTGCTCCGTAATATATTCCGTCATCACTTCGAAACGCTTCCGCACAGGATAGCGGAAAAACCGCCTGTATTGTTCCGCAATGTATTGGCCGGGAATAGTGATATATTTCATTTTTACATCCACAGACCTGAAATAAGTATTCTCCACATGAAGCAGAAATTTATCGAGAAGATGGACAAATTCGAGAGTAGATTTGTATTTGATCCTTTCTATTAGTTTACTATCTTTCTTTTCAACAATTTCCGATACCTGATCGAAAAAAGTCTGGTATCTGTATTTATTGTCCAGCACATCCGATAATACCGCCTCCATACTTGTTTCGGATATCCTTTCCTCTCCCAATTCAGGAAGTACATTCGATATGTAATCCGAAAAAACTTTATTGGGTGAAATGATAAGTATATTACTGGACGAAAGCGTGTCTTTGTGAGAGTATAAGAGGTAGGCTACTCGGTGCAAGGCTATAGAAGTTTTTCCCGAACCTGCCACTCCCTGAATAATAAGTGATGAGAACTCCTCATTTCGGATGATAAGGTTCTGCTCCCGCTGTATCGTTGCAACTATATTCCTCATTTTATCATCGGCGTTCGCACTGAGTTGTTTTTGTAGGATATCGTCATGGATGGTTACCGAACTTTCTATCATATACTCCATGATTCC
>DQAM01000269.1:1811-4726 GCA_003523545.1 Dysgonomonas sp. | reverse complement strand
ACCTCTGGGGACTTAATCCTCTTTTCTTCGTTTAGTATCTAGTTTTTTCTTTTCTCGTCTATTTCCTTTGCTATATCCTTTTTGTCGGGATGTTTTATACCGTTTCTTTCGAGTAAAGCATCAATCGAAGGTGTTTTTCCCCTAAACTTTACATACAAATCCATGGGGTCTTGTGTATTTCCTTTTTCCAGAACATTCTTGCGGAAAGATTCAGCCGTCTTTTTATCGAAAATACCGTTCTCTTTAAATGCAGCGAAAGCATCTGCATCGAGTACTTCCGACCACTTGTAACTATAATATCCCGCAGCATATCCGCCGGAGAAAATATGACCGAATGAGGTGGACATATTGGTTCCGTCTACCACAGGAAGTAAAGCAGTTTTAGCCATAGCCTGCCTCTCAAAGTCTTTTACATCGCCGTCGAATGGTTTCTCCATAGTATGCCATGCCATATCGAGATATCCAAACGATAATTGGCGGTAACATAAATATCCGGTATTGAAATTGGCCGCATCGACAAGTTTTTGCACTAACTCGGATGGTATTTTTTCTCCCGTTTTATAATGTACGGCAAACTGGTCGAGATATTTTTTCTCTGTCAGCCAGTTCTCCATTACCTGCGAAGGAAGTTCCACAAAATCCCGGGCCACATTTGTTCCCGAAAGGGTCTCGTAAGTACAATCCGTCAACATGCCGTGAAGAGCATGGCCGAATTCGTGAAGGAAAGTCTCCACTTCATAAAAAGTTAACAGCGCAGGTTCATTTTCTGTCGCACGGGTAAAATTCATTACGATAGATACATGAGGCCTCGAATCTTTGCCGTCACGTATATATTGTCCTTTATATTCAGTCATCCAGGCACCCTGCCTTTTTCCTTCCCTCGGATGGAAATCCGTAAACAGAACCGACAGGAATTTCCCATTTGCATCGTATACTTCGAATGCTTCTACTTCATCATGATATACAGGAATCTCCGGATTTTTCCTGAATGTGACCCCGTAAAGGTCTGTTGCCAAACCGAAAACGCCTTTCTTTACATTTTCCAGTTCGAAGTACGGGCGTACCATTTCATCGTTCAAATCGTACTTAGCAGTTTGAAGCTTTTCCGAATAATAAGACCAATCCCAGGGCTGTAAAGCAAAACCGGATCCCTGCTCTTTTTTAGCGAAAGATTCTACCTCAGCAACATCCTTCCGGGCCTGTTCTCCGTAAGCATCATACAAATTATCCAGAAGGTTGTATACCCCTTCTTTGTTTTTTGCCATCTTATCCCTCAGTGAAAAAGCGGCATAATCAGGATATCCCAGCAGATTAGCAAGCTGTAAACGTATATTTACTATTTTCCTTACATTCTCTTGATTATCAAATTCCCCTCCGGCAACGCATTTTGTGCTGTAAGCAATATAAAGCTTTTCACGAAGGTCGCGACGGTCCGAATATTTCATAAAAGCAAGATAACTCGGGCCCGACAAGTCAAACATCCAGCCGTCTTTTCCTTTCTGTTTAGCTTTATCCCGTGCTCCATCTCTTATACTCCGTGGTAATCCGGCAAGTTCCGCTTCATCGGTCAAAAGCATCTCGAATTTATTGCTTTCTTTCAAAGCATTCTGTCCGAACTCCAATGTAGTCTGGCTCAGGTCGGATGATAAACGGCGATACGTTTCTTTATCTTCTGCCGAAAGCGTAACACCCCGGTCTTCGAAACTTTTATATATTTCTTCGGTAAGACGTACCTGTTCGGGTGTCAGCCCCAGATTATTCCTTACATCATATACAGCCTTTACCCGAGCGAAAAGCTTCTCGTTCAATCCGATGTTGTTGCTGTGCTCAGATAGTTTGGGAGACATACGCTGTGATATTTCCATCATTTCATCGTTGCTTTCAGCACTGAGAAGGTTAAAAAACACGGATGCAACTTTCGAAAGCAATTCTCCCGATTTCTCGTAAGCCTCTATCGTATTTGCAAAAGTAGGCGCATCGTGGTTATTCACTATAGCATCTATTTCGTCCGAATGTTCTTCCATCCCCTTCTCAAAAGCCGGCTCAAAATGCTCGTTCTTTATTTTATCGAACGGCGGGGTTTGGTGCGGTGTATTGTAATTGGTAAAAAAAGGATTTTGAGAATTCATATTCAATGTCATAACTGTTGTAAATAAAATTATTAAAGATAATTTTCTCATATATGTTAAGTATTAAGGATATCATTTTGTAAATGTCCCGCATCACTTAAACCATACATAGTAAGTAGCAGGAACAAAAAATATACCGTAAACATACAAAGTTCTTATTTTTCCGCCACAACTACAAATAAAAACATGTATTAACTTCTTTGGATTTGAAAATAAGCGAGAATACATTTACATTTGCAAGTCTTAGTATCAGGATATATTCTTTAGATACAAGTATTTTGAATAACAATTTCAACAAGAGAATACCTCGATAAAACGTTAAAATATAAGATGATTGATTATATAAAAGGAGAGATAACCGAGTTGACGCCTGCATCGGTCACATTAGAAGCCTACGGTATAGGTTATTTCGTAAGCATATCGCTCAATACCTATTCAGCACTTGAAGGCAAATCTTCCGTCAAATTATATATATACGAAGCAATAAGGGAAGATGCACACCAGCTTTTCGGTTTTTTGAACAAGGAGGAGCGGGAATTATTTCTCCATCTTATCAGCGTTTCCGGCATTGGGGCAAGTACTGCCCGCATGATACTCTCTTCGATGACTGCATCCGAACTCGGAATCGTTATATCGTCGGGAAATGCCGATATTCTCAAAACCGTGAAAGGTATCGGCCTCAAAACCGCTCAACGCATCATCGTCGATTTGAAAGATAAAGTAAAAGTATCCGATGATACTAAAGAAAACGCCATACTGAATAACGAAATTGCAAGCGAAGCCGTA
>DQAM01000269.1:0-1713 GCA_003523545.1 Dysgonomonas sp. | reverse complement strand
CCGGCACTTGTTATGCTGGGATTCACCCAGGTTCCTTCGCAAAAGGCAGTTGCCAAGATACTCAAAGACAAACCCGACAGCACGATAGAGCAGATAATAAAAACTGCTTTGAAAATGCTGTAGGAGATATATTTATAACCTAAACAACAAACGGTCGGGAAACACCCGCCTGTGAATATAAAAGGAATGTAAAAGTTGAAAGTAAACACAAAATACTTTATACTATCACTTTTGCTAACTTGCGGTATCAGCCTGTTCTCCGGACCATTGGCCAGATTTGATGCCGTATCTTTTCTTTTGCCTGCCCCGAAAGGACAGATAACACTTCCTCAGGACACAGGAACCCTATTTCCGGTTAAGAAAACACAGATTACACAATACGAAGACCTCACTACAAAAAGTCCCGTCGATCTTCGCGATCCTTCAAATATAAGCACGGAGGTGGAATACGATATCAATACAAATACCTATCTTTTCAAAACCAAGATAGACAACGATGAATGGATAACGCCTTTCACTCTTAATCCCGAACAATATTCAGACTATTGGCTAAAAAAATCCATGTCGGACTATTTTAAAGTCAAAAATGCAGAGGCTTTTGCAAAGGGTGAAGACAAAACCGGATATTCACTACGGGATGTGAGAGTGAACACCAGTTCTTTGGAGCGCATATTTGGACCGGGCGGTGTTCAAATACAACCAAACGGATATGTCGAAACATTGATAGGCTTTAAGCATAATAAGACCGATAATCCTACCATACCGGAACGCAACCGAAGCCGTTTTATGTTCGATTTCGACACGAAAATACAGGTGAATGCGAAAGCCTCGGTAGGTAACAAAGTGAATTTCGACCTCAATTACGACACTCAATCTACATTCGATTTCGATACGAAAAGGATAAAGCTTGCTTATGAGGGAGACGAAGATGAAATACTCAAATATCTCGAAGCCGGAAATGTGAGCATGACTACCACCAACTCCCTGATTAACGGAGGGTCTTCACTGTTCGGTGTGAAAGCGGATTTGCAATTCGGAAAACTTAAAGTTAGCAGTGTTATTTCCCAGCAGGAATCGCAAAGTCAGACCGTAAACTCACAAGGGGGACTGCAAAAGATGCCGTTCGAGTTCAAAGCCGATGAATACGACGAAAACCAGCACTTTTTCTTGTCTCATTATTTCAGGGATAACTTCGACAAGGGAATGAGTTCTCTTCCTTATGTACGATCTAATATCCTTATATCCAAGATAGAAGTATGGATAACAAACAGGCAGGGAAATCTCAATAATGCACGTAATATCGTAGCTTTTGCCGAACTGGCTGAAAAAAATCATATAAAAAATGATAAATGGAAACCACAAGGTAATTCGGATAACCCTTACAACGGAGCAAATACTTTATATTCGTTTGCAGTATCGAATTACGCTGGTGCCCGTGATATTAGTCAGGTCAATAGGATATTAAGTAATGAGGATAACCTTACCAGCGGACTCGATTACGATAAATTAGAAAATGCCCGTCTATTGGATGCTTCCGAATATACACTGAATGAAAAATTAGGCTTTATTTCTTTGAATATTCCGTTGGCTTTTGATCAGGTGCTGGCTGTGGCATATACCTATACCATGAACGGTACAGCTTATCAGGTAGGGGAATTTGCTTCAGATGTATCTTCACAATATGGAGAAAATAATAGTGGAGAAGGACAACCA
>DQAM01000115.1 GCA_003523545.1 Dysgonomonas sp. | reverse complement strand
TTCTTTTCATTGAAGTGTAATATACGGTTCTCATCCGTATCATAGACGCATAATCCATCGGCAGGATCTGAAATGGCTTCGCGCTGAGCGGTTGTCAGGCGGGGAAATAACATCCCTTTGTCTGATGAAACGAGTTCGAGGACTGCAGATTCTACAGGTGCAGAATCTTTACCAATAGCTACCTGGGCAAATAAGCCTATAGACAAATGTGCCAATACAAAAAGAATGATTTTTCTTTTCATAAATTAAATATTAATTTATAAGGAGTAAAAATTGAAAATAAAATCGTTCCCTCTGATATATTAAATCCTCTACTATTTGCTTTTTTGCAACGTAATAATAGATAAACAGAATAACCCACCAAAAAAAATTATACAAAAGTTAAATTTTATCGACGAAAGATCATTATCGACATATTAACTGTTTATCAAACGAAAATTAAATCCCGCTATCCGATAATTTTTTTAAATTTGCATCCTTTAGTTAGAATGACAAAAGTTTAGGGAGAAATACGAATGAACCAGAATAACGACAATAAATATCTTTTTCAGGTCAACCTGAAAGGCATGATCGAACTGCTTTCGGAGCATATATACAGTGCGCCTAATGTCTTTGTACGCGAATTGCTCCAAAACGGCATCGATGCAGCTACGGCACGCCGTACTATAGACGAAGGGCACAAAGGCACTATCAATATATATGTGAACCGGGTAGACGGTTATCCGCAGATAATTTTCGAAGACAACGGCATCGGATTATCCGAAGAAGAAGTACACCAGTTCCTGTCCGTAATCGGGCAGAGTTCGAAGCGGGGAGATTTTAACGAGAAAGATTATATCGGAAAATTCGGTATCGGGATGCTGTCCTGTCTGGTCGTAAGCCATGAAATCGTGGTAGAGACCAAATCCCTGATCAACGAGCAGGCCGTCTGCTGGCGTGGTAAAGCTGACGGCACATACACCGTGGAGCCTATCACACACATGCATCAGCCGGGTACACGCGTGATACTGTCGCCCAAAAGAGAATGGCTGCCATTATTCGAATTAAGTGAACTGAAAAAGAATATCCTTCATTTCGGAAGCGCCCTTCCTGTTACTATCAACTTTATTACGGA
Organism: Dysgonomonas sp.; assembly: GCA_003523545.1. GTDB lineage: Bacteria > Bacteroidota > Bacteroidia > Bacteroidales > Dysgonomonadaceae > Dysgonomonas_A. The sequence continues at coordinate 4,022 of DQAM01000115.1, read as the reverse complement.
CAGTGGAACCGAAGTTCTGGTAGACAAAGACCCGGTCTGGCTCGATCCGGATAGTACAAAGGACGAACTCCTCGAATACGGTAAAAAGGTTTTCAATATCAACTTTCTGGATGCTTTCTATCTGAAAAGCGATATCGGTGAAATAAACGGGGTCGCCTATATAATGCCTTACAAGGTACAGTTCTCGGGTTCTAAACAGCACAAAATATACCTGAAGCGGATGTACCTCTGCGAACAGGCAAGCGGATTGCTGCCCGAATGGACATCCTTCGTTAAATGCATCATCAATACCAACAGCCTTCGTCCTACTGCTTCGCGCGAATCGCTGATGGATGATGAAGTGACAAAGAGTGCCCGCAAGCAGTTGAGCGCCTGTTTTAAGGATTACCTGAAAGTACTGATGCTGAAAGATGTAAAGAAACTGAGTGAGATCATCCGTATACACCATATTTATATCAAGGCGCTTGCGGTAGAAGACAAGGAATTACTTAAGCTTTTTATCGACTATATACCCTTCGAGACAAACAAAGGGTATATGGCTTTCCTTGCTATCAAAACCTATAATAATACCATATATTATACACCTTCTCTGGACGATTTCCGCCAGATAAGACGCATTGCCGGCTCCCAGGACAAGACGGTAATCAATGCCGCTTATTCCTTCGAAGCTGATCTTATCCAGAAAATAAAGATCAGTTTCCCGGAACTGCGCATCGAAAAGATTACACCGCAGGATGTATTGGAAACACTTGCCGATGTACCGGCATCGGAAGACGAACGATATATACTGTTCGAGAAACGGGTGAATGATCTGCTGAGGCAGCAATATTGCAAGGCCCAGATGAAACAATTCGATCCGGCCGATACACCAGCTATATATGTAGCCAACGATGAGGCTATGAACAATAAGAATATACAATCCCTGTCCGGATCGAACAATCCTTTTGCCGCTACTTTACACAATTTCATTAAGAAAGAAGAAAATATGCCTATCCTTTGTTTCAATAAGGATAACGAAATTGTAAAGAACCTGATCGGCATAGAGGATGAAACCCTGTTCAATGCTATTGTACATATCATGTATGTACAGGCTCTCATGCTGGGGGGATATCCGGTCAATAAAAAAGAAATGACGGTATTCAATGATGCCCTTTATCAGCTTCTCATCATGGGGATGAGCAATTTTATGGGTAATTTCGATTTATAGAATACTTTCTTTAGATACTGCTGTAATTTATATATAAGAAAAAGGCTTCGCCGGAAACGGCCGAAGCCTTTTTCATCCCACATATATTAATGTCAACAATTCATATAAAATAATTAATTGAAAATCTGATCAATAACAGATTCGACCTGTGCATGTACATCTACGCCGGATTCTTTTGTTCCTATATACCTGGGCATATCTTTTACGGCACGCTTAAAAAGCAGATCGATATCTATTCCATGCATATTCAGGTCTTTCACCGGAATATCGTATGCACCTTTTATTTCGTTATCGTTCCACCGATATAATGTAGTAAAAGAAACATTTATATCGGGTTCGATGTAGCATACCAGTTCGATGTGCTCTATTTTTTTTGTGTAGTTAAAGCCTGTGTCAAGTTTCTTCTCTTCGAAGCCTTTATAAAGCAGGATATCATTTATTTGTTTACTTGTCATCTTCCCGTAATTTGTATTTTGTTTCGTATGATTAATAACGCATGAATGGATGTATTTGTTCGGAATCAGCGGTCTCGATATCACTCTATAAAAAAAGCTGTTCCTCTTGGATTATGAGAAACAGCTTTTCTAATTATTGGATTATATACGATCTATCTTTTTATTTCAAACGAGTTTTCATTGATGCCTTTGGCCGTATTATATATTCCTTCATAGACGTATCCGTTGCGGTCTTTTATAACTATATTCTTCAAATAGCTCTTTGTCTGGTAAGAAAACAATTTACTTTTAAACGGAATGTTCAGCTTAAATGTAAAGCTGTCTGCGGTTACATCAGCCGGAACAATGACTTCGTTTGTTACGGTCTGGATTTTAGTCTTGTTATTATCCTGATATACTTCGTAGCTAACCAGCAATTCTGCAGGGACTTTTTTACCCAGTATCGGATACTTATACTTTACAGTAAAATCAGTTTCATATAATCTCGACAGCAACAATATACTGTTGGAATATTTGGACGACACCTTCCATGAAAGATCGGAGTATATTACTTTTTTGTCGAACGACCCCATATTCCATATTTCCTTATCCTGGTTGAAAATTTCAACCGGCACTTTCATCACTAATAAGTCTACCAGCACCGTCATATTCGACGTAAATACACCTTTCGAAGCGAAATTCCCCGGATTTTCGGGAAGGTCTGCTCCTCCGCCATAAGTTTCTGACTTGAAGCCGAAGGATATATCCCCGGATATTTTATACAGCCCGTCGAGCATATAGATAGTGGGTACGATCACAACTTGTGTATTGGTTAGTAACTCTCCCTGCATATCCGATACACCCGGAGCTTCCGCTATGATATTATTTTCATAAATAGGAGTAACCTTCGCATTTAATCCATCGATATCCATTTCATACCCTACTTTGAAAGATCCATTGACATGAAAAGTAAAGTCTGTCTGATTAGCCAGGTTAGCTTCTATGGTTGTCGGAATATTGATATCCTGGATTTTCACCTTCGCCGGTATAGATTCTATTCCCAATACGTTGAGCGGTATATCTATATCGAATTCCTGCTCTTTTATAAATTCGATCATCTGCCCGGGAATGAAACGTACGATATCATCCTCATAGGTCTGGTTTACCGATCCGCTGAAGGCTAACAGCGGGTTCATTGCCGGTACTATTTCGAAATAAGTAGTAAACTTGCTCGGAAGAAGCTGTGATTTTCCGAAAGACATATTCATATACAGGTTCGCTTTTACCTTTGTGGAAGGATTGAATTTCAGGACATCTCCCCACTGGTATTCTTCCATCAGGTTGATAATTTCGTACGTCCGGTCTATTTCATATACACCGGCACGAAGTTCTCCATTTTTTTCGTCTTTAGCCTTGCTTGCTTCATACATATCGAGCGAAAGATTGATATCCCCGCTTTCAAACAGTTCTCCTAATTGGGCTTGTTCCGTTTGCAGTTCGTAAGATTGCGCGCCTGTTTTTCTCACCGTTACAGCCTTCTTAAGTCCGGTATAATCCCCGGATTGTATATAAAGCACTGCCCCCTCATTGATTAGTTGATTACTGTTAACTTTTATAATCCCCTGCGAAAGTTCCTGTTCTGAACTCAGTAATTCCGAATTACCGGAATTCAATACAACAACATCCGGATTGAGGGTTACATTCTTCAATGAATATCCTATACCGTCGGTCTTACCATCCCGGTTGATGACGTTCGGCTGTTCCGGGACCGCCGGGACATTGTCGTCAAAAATATCGTCGCTGCTGCACGAATAAAATGATAATGCACATGCGAGCATTAATAATAATGATACCCTTTTCATATAAATTCACTTGTTTAAATTGGTTATTTCTATTATTCTCTTATTCAATCTGTTAAAGCAGTGTATATATTTCAAACACTTCTCCTGCAAAAATAAACATTTATTTAACATTTACAATACAAAGGTTAAAAAGAAATTATTTTTTATAAAAATATCATCTATTAAGATTGGCTGATTGAGGATTAGAAAAGAAAACTATTTTTTTTAACATTAAAAATAACAACATCATCCTATCGGTTAACTTTTTATACGGTGGTTTTTTTATACTTTTGTATATCGGACTAAAAACAGGAGGTAAAAAATGAATGGTGAGAATGCGATGAAGGAATTGCTCGAGACTTTGAGATATGTGAAGAGTGTCATGGATTCCGATGATTACAGTATGGATTTTGATGATTTGTACGATCATGTAGCATCCGTTATAACTAAATATGATAGTAACTGATCGTCAATAAAAGAAATTAAGAAAGCCCGGGTAAGATTACCACGGGCTTTTTTTATATTATTACTTATAAGGAT
>DQAM01000119.1 GCA_003523545.1 Dysgonomonas sp. | reverse complement strand
ATTTCCTTTAAATTCGAAAAAAAAACTGGAAGAAATTATAAGTAAATTTAACCAAATAAAAAATAGATTTAAATTTTCCCCTATGATAAATAAGGTTTTCATTATTTGCCTGTTATTCTGTTCTTTCTCATTTTTTGCAAATGGCCAGCAGAATGATATTATACAGATAAATAATGGAACAATAATTTCCGATTCTATATCTACCCATTTACAGGATACCATACCTTTATTAGGAGCAGAAGCCGTTGAGGGGGCTAGACAGGGTCTTAATGATGCTGATACGGTAGCCTGGATAGACGGGGAAATAGTAACTATTCCTCAGGAGAAGGTTAAATTCAAGCCGAACTCCAGTAAAGCGGTTCTGTATACAGCTATATTTCCCGGATTGGGACAGGTATATAACCGCAAATACTGGAAATTACCTATCGTATACGGCGGACTTGTGGGCTTGGTATATGCCATTACATGGAACGGGCGTATATACGGAGATTACACGGATGGATACCGGGCTATAATGAAAGAAGATTATTTTTCGGATGGGAATTATCAAGCATGGGAGAGTTTGCTGTCCAGATCGCAGATAAACAACGATGTGGATGGGGATACTCATCAGTTTACAGATGCTTCACGTTTGACTTTTTATCGGGAACGTATAAGAAGAAGCCGTGATTATTTCCGTAGGAATCGCGACTTAGCTATAATAGGAGTCATAGGACTATATGCAATCAGTATGATAGATGCTTATGTCGATGCCGAGTTATTCGACTTCGATATAAGTACCGATCTATCGTTCAAAGTTGCACCGTATGTGGGGCTGGATGCTTTCCAGAATAAAATGATAGGGATACAATGTAACATTATCTTCTAAGCTTTTGTCTTTTTTCTAAAAGCTTTTTAAATTTACATCCATGTTTAAGAAAATATTATTAATAAGTATTATACTGGGAAACACAGTTTTGTTGACGGCTCAATCTCAAAGAAGGCCTATATCGGTGAAAGATACCATAACCGATAAAGATTTAATGATCCCTGAGGAAATCGAACGCAATTTTGATCAGTTGCTGGCCGATTGGAGGCGAGATATGAAAATTTCAGCGTATTGCACATCCACTAATGATGAAAACGTCTCTTATCCGGACTCTTCTTACATTCGTCGTTTATATAGTCTTCCAACCGAAATGGAACTTGTATACAATCCGGTTGTCCGTTCTTATATAGAAATGTACACGGGTCGAATGCGCTCGAGCGTAGGATTTTTTCTTGCTAAATCAAATTATTATTTCCCTATTTTTGAGAAAGCACTGGATAGAGAAGGCCTTCCTCTCGAACTTAAATATCTTCCGATTATAGAATCAGCCTTGAATCCTACCATAAAATCGCGGGCAGGAGCTATGGGCCTGTGGCAGTTTATGATAGGAACAGCCAAATTATACAACCTTGAGATCAACAGCCTTGTCGACGAGCGTTGCGATCCCTTGAAATCGACAGATGCCGCCGTTCGCTATCTCAAGGATTTGTACGATATTTACGGAGACTGGAATCTGGTTATTGCGGCTTACAACTGCGGTCCGGGAAATGTGAACAAAGCAATCAGGCGCAGCGGAGGTAAAACCGATTACTGGGACATTTACCAATATCTGCCGCGCGAAACAAGAGGATATGTTCCAGCATTTATAGCTGCCACGTATGCAATGAATTATTATTCGCTCCATAATATATGTCCTGCCGAATACGAATACAACCATTCGACCGATACAATCGTTGTAGATCGTTACCTGCATCTTAAGCAGTTGTCCGAAGTGCTGAACGTACCGTTAGATGATTTGAGAAGCCTGAATCCGCAGTTTAAAAAAGATATAGTTCCGGGCGAATTCAAAAAGTATGTAGTGAAGCTTCCTTCTGCTCAGGCTGTGGACTTTTCTGTCTACAAAGAAAATGTATATGCACACCGCAGCAATGAATTTTTGTCGCACCGCAAAGTGGTTAATCCGAGCGGGATGGATTTATCAAACAGTGACAGGATAAGGCACCGGGTGCGCAGGGGGGAAAGTTTGTCTACTATTGCATCAAAACATAGGGTAACTGTAGCCCAGCTTAAAAAATGGAATGGTCTGCGATCGACTAAACTGCGTGTAGGGCAGGTATTGTCAGTGCATAAGCCGGTACGCAAGACTAAACAAGCAGAAGAAAAACAAGCAGAATTGCTTGCTCAAAATAATGCAAATAAAGAGAATAACGTCAATAACGAACTTTCATCTCAATTAGCGAAGGATATTGAAAATGCCCGTAAGGATGCAGAGGCTCCTAATATGTTGGCTGAGTACTTTAATCGTCAGGCAGCTGAAAATTCAAGTACGCCTGCGCCTGCTGCTAATGCCGAGTCTGTTATGATCGAAGCTGCGGAAAATATTACAGCCGGTCCTAGTGTCGAAGAAGAAGCCCATAGTATACCGATAGAGACACGTACTATTTATCATAAAGTACGTATTGGCGAAACGCTTACCCAGATAGGTAATAAATACAAAGTGTCTCCCGATGATATTGTCGATTGGAATAAAATAGAAACAACGATGCCCCGTGTAGGCGAAAGGCTTATAATACATTTGCCGCAACAGACATCTGAGCCGGTAAATAATGCTGAAGAGAGAGCGGACGAGTTAATGGCAGATATAGCACCCGGAAATTCTGATCCCGGATTTGAAGAGTACCGGGAATCCCGTCCGGCTGTAACCGGTACCGGCGGAACTAATGTTCCGGCAGAAGCAGTTTCCAAGCCTGCCCCCGCAGCAAAAAAGCCTGCGAGCAAACAAACGACTTATACCGTTAAAGCAGGTGATACATTAGGACATATAGTCGAAAAGTTCGGTAAGGGTTTAACCGTCAGAGAGATAAAGAGGGTAAATAAACTCAGGTCGGATAGATTAAAAATAGGGCAAAAACTAAAAATACCTAGATAGTTGTTATAAAGAAGTTACAGTTTGATATTTCATCCCTGTAACTCTTTTGTTTTAAAAAATATGGATAAAAATCTGCAAGATAAGGTAAAAGATGATGAGAAATTGATAGAGCGCGAGTTTGATGCTCTTATCAATGATTATCTTAGATCGAATCACAGGCGTAAGGTGGAACTTATAACTAAAGCATTCCACATTGCCAGGGAAGCGCATAAGGGTGCCAGGCGCCGTTCGGGCGAACCTTACATTATGCACCCGATTGCAGTCGCCCGCATAGTATGTTCGGAGATCGGTCTGGGTTCCACTTCTATTTGTGCTGCATTATTACACGATGTGGTAGAAGATACGGAATATACGGTCGAAGATATTAAAGTCCTGTTTGGGGACAAGATTGCAGAGATTGTGGACGGGCTGACTAAAATATCGAGCGGGATGTTCGGGGAAAATGTATCCTCGCAAGCGGAGAATTTCCGTAAGCTTCTCCTGACTATGGCAGATGATATCCGGGTTATTCTCGTGAAGATTGCCGACCGTCTGCATAATATGCGTACTCTGGGTTCGATGGCTCCTGCCAAAAGGCTTAAAATAGCCGGGGAGACCATGTATATTTATGCCCCTTTGGCACATCGGTTAGGCCTTTTTGCCATAAAAACAGAGCTTGAAGAGCTTAGTTTTATGTATGAGAATCCGGAAGAATACGAAGAGATTTCCCAAAAATTACGGCAGTCTAAAAAAAGGCGTACTCAGATTTTTAATCATTTTGCAGTGCCCGTTATTGATCGTCTCGATCAGATGGGATTCCAATATGAAATGATTGCACGGGATAAATCCGTGTATTCTGTATGGAATAAGATGCGTTCGAAAGGAGTTCCTTTCGAAGAAGTATACGATATATTTGCCGTCAGGATTGTATTTGAAAACGAACCTGGCGTCGATGAGAAAAAACGGTGTTGGGATATCTATTCTGCCATTACCGATATATACCGGTTGCGTCCCGACCGTATAAGGGATTGGGTGAGCCGTCCCAAATCGAATGGTTATCAGGCTTTACATCTCACGGTGATGGGCCCCGATGGAGAATGGATAGAAATCCAGATTCGCAGCCGCCGTATGGATGATATTGCGGAAAAGGGTTTTGCCGCACATTGGAGATACAAAGAAGGCAAGATAGAGGAAGATACGGAACTGGATAAATGGTTGAAGACCATTAAAGAGATTCTTGAAAATCCAACACCTAATGCTATTGATTTTCTGGATACGATCAAGCTGAATCTTTTTTCGCAGGAGATTTTCGTATTTACGCCTAAAGGAGATCTGAAAACGATGGCTCAGGGAGCCACAGCTTTGGATTTTGCGTACGAACTCCATTCCAATATAGGGGACCATTGTATAGGTGCAAAGGTAAATCATAAACTGGTTCCGCTTAGTTATAAACTCAACAGCGGGGATCAGGTGGAGATACTAACTTCCAAATCGCAGACTCCCCAACCGGAGTGGCTGGGTTTTATTACCACAGCCAAAGCGCGTACTAAGCTCGAAGCCGCATTAAAAAAACAGAAGCGGAAAATAGCTAAAGAAGGAAAGTTGATCCTTGAAAACTTATTCGGAGTAGAGGAGATAGCTACATCGACTATAGATAAGCTTCTCGATTATTATAAAATAGCGAGGAGGGAAGATTTGTTTTATGCAGTCGGCAACAAATCTATCGTGCTGCCCGATAAGCCGGATAAGCTTCTGGATACAAAAGACAAAGATTCGGCAAATGGCTTTATGACCTATGTCAAGAAAGCTTTCCGCGTAGGTAAAAAAGGTAATTCCAAATCTGAAGTTGCAGTTCAGAATCTGGAGGAAATAGATACTAAAAAAACATATATCCTTCAGGAAGACTCGTTTCAGAAGAACTTTCGTATAGCTTCCTGTTGCAATCCCATCCCGGGAGATAAAGTATTCGGATTTATTGCTGAAAATAATGAAGTACAGGTTCACAGTGTAAATTGTCCCGTGGGCTTGAAGTTAAAAGCCAGTTATGGAGACAAGATACTGAATCTTGAATGGGGTGATTACAGACAATATTCTTTCCTTTCTACTATCATTATACGGGGCATAGACCGGATAGGCATGCTCAATGAAATAACAAAAGTGATAACAACCGATGCCGTAAATATAAAATCGTTGAGCATCGAATCCAACGATGGAATTTTTGAAGGAAAAGCTAACCTATATGTCCACAATGTAGCCGATGTACAGAAACTGTGTTCTCAGATACTGAAAATAGACGGTGTTCAGTCGGTTAATCGTGTGGGTTAGTTTTGGTATAGATAAATAATGACAGATAAATTCAATATACATAATGATAAGCTGGGCAAGGCAGAACAGGAATACGAAAATGCTTTGCGTCCTCTTAATTTCAATAGTTTCAGCGGACAGGATAAGGTTGTCGAAAATCTCAAAGTGTTTGTGACAGCCGCCCGTATGAGAGGTGAGTCTCTCGATCATACACTTCTGCACGGCCCGCCGGGACTGGGAAAAACCACCTTATCCAATATTATAGCCAATGAGTTGGGGGTAGGTTTTAAGATAACTTCCGGCCCTGTATTGGATAAACCGGGCGATCTGGCAGGACTCCTTACTTCTTTGGAAGCTAATGATGTACTTTTCATAGATGAGATACACCGGCTTTCCCCGATTGTAGAGGAATACCTGTATAGCGCTATGGAAGATTACCGTATCGACATTATGATCGATAAAGGGCCTAGTGCACGCTCAGTTCAGATAGAACTCAATCCTTTCACACTGATAGGTGCTACCACCCGCAGCGGATTATTGACAAGTCCTTTAAGGGCGCGTTTCGGAATCAATATGCACCTGGAGTATTACGATGCAGATGTTCTGACCGGAATTATTGCGAGGTCGGCTAATATACTCGATGTGCCTTGCGATAAAGAAGCGGCGCGTAATATAGCGCTTCGGAGCCGGGGAACCCCGCGTATAGCTAATGCATTGTTGCGGCGCGTCCGGGATTTTGCACAAGTCAAAGGTTCGGGACGGATCGATAAAGAAATTGCAGATTATGCACTCGAAGCTCTGAACATCGATAAATACGGTCTCGATGAAATCGATAATAAGATATTACTTACTATTATCGATAAATTTAAGGGAGGCCCCGTGGGTATATCTACCATAGCTACCGCACTGGGTGAAGACAGCGGTACCATAGAGGAAGTATACGAACCTTTCCTTATAAAAGAAGGCTTCATGAAACGCACACCGCGCGGACGTGAGGCTACCGAATTAGCCTATAAACATCTGGGGCGCTTAAAACAAAACGAGCAGGGATTCTTATTTTGAAAATAATTTAGCTTGAATGCCTGATATTTCAAATACCGATATAAAGTACCTTCCCGGAGTAGGTCCTAAAAAAGCCGAAATATTAAATAAAGAATTGGATATTTTTTCGGTAGACGACCTTTTCCATTACTATCCTTACAAATATATAGATAAGAGCCGTATATTTTATATTCATGAGATAGACGGTAATATGCCTTATATACAGCTGAAAGGACGTATAACGGCATTCGAGTATATGGGTGAGGGCCGGGCTAAAAGGCTGGTTGCCCACTTTACAGACGGTACGGGATTTGTAGACCTGGTAT
>DQAM01000505.1 GCA_003523545.1 Dysgonomonas sp. | reverse complement strand
AAGCTGTATAGTTTTATCTTCTACAGTAATTTTAATTTTTCCAGCCTCTGATATATCTATATCTCCCCAGGATATAAAATGAAGAATATTATAATCGGCAGGTTCCGATATATCAAAGCTGTCTTCTATATATAGTTTACTGTCTTTTACATTATAAGATCTTATCCAGGAGCGGACAGATGCTGCAGACGGATAAGCTCCCGCAATATCCAGAGTAAACGCTTTTTTATTTTCATCCGCCTTTGCATGCAGGGATTTATATTTTTTTCCATACTGCTGCTGGAAGCCGTTTATTTGCGGCAGATTATGGTAATCGCTCTGCATGGTCCAGATATCATACCTTTCGCTGCTGAATGTTTTTTTGGTATATGTACCTACACCTACATCAATCAGAAAAGGTTTATTTTCTACATATATGGAAAAAGTACCTATATCGTTATGATTATGACTCTCGTCATTATAACCTCCTTTTGCAGCAAAAAATATTTCTTTGTCCTTTATATAGCAGAATTCGGTTTGTGGATACCATGTAAAAGAGGGCTTTATAAGGTTAGAATCGACCTCATCTATCTCAATATCACTTTTCAGATCGGATAAACTACGGTACATATCTCTATTTACAGAAAGTTTCTTCGGATAATTCTTTTTCAGATAAGAGGCAAAACTCATCATTTGATCACTATCCACCATTTTTCCAAAACGATAAATCAGCCGGTAATTAAAATCCCCTTTTGCCGAGGCATCGGCAAAATTGACTACCCATCCGTTTCCTACATAAGAACGCGAAATATATTCTGCCATATTTTTAATAATAGGTTCTGAGAAAATCGAGAATTTACCGCCAGTCGCATCATAAAGGAGCTGCAAGTAATCATACAATTTGCCGGCAGCATGCCCCCAATAAGACGGACCTTCTTCACAGGCTCCATCATTGTTGGTATAATTTATGAATTTATCTACCGAAACAAGAGTCTTATATATACCTTGATTCAGGCGTTCATCATTTTTTTCCAGCAGTAAAAAGCACTGCAAGACATTCGAATTGCACCATGGATTCCAATTATTTACAAACCCACCTTTCACCTCATCTACATCTGTTGCCATCCACCAGAAACGGGTTTCTTTCAGATAAGGTTCCATGATACGTCTGTCTATCTCCGTATATAAACGTTCCGACACCAAGGGAGATACCTTATCGAACTCATTGTGCAGGAAATAATAAATCCATGAAAACATCGAACCGATATCGCTCGAAACCAGTTCTATTACATGATCTTTATGATCGGGGAAAGAACCTTTGGCGTGCTGCAAAGACAAATGAGCAGAAATAGACCAGCTTGTCATTTCACAGGCATGAAATATTCCATTTATTAGTTGATCCAAAAACCGTCCCCTGCCTTCTGCCATCTCTGCCATAAATAAAGAGGAAATAGCGTACAGATTACTATTTAACCTGTTTTCCATATCTGCTCTATTACCTGAGCGTGTATATTCAATATAATCTGCAGCAGTTATTACTTTCCATTCATAATCCAGATAACGTTCCCCTTTCTCTATAAAGTAGATCTTATTATCCTTGAATAACTCATCCCAACCCACCCTGTCTGCATATGAAGGATATTTAACCCAGGATTGATTTTTAAGCAGCACAGAATTCATATCTACCGACTTTGATTTATTCTGCAGCAGATTTCTATTCTCGTAAGCATTTATATTATGCAAGATCAGTATAGATATAAACAAGAAGAGGATCTTTTTCATAGATATGATTTATGAAGGTAAAATTATCAGGTGCAAATATAAAGTTAAAATGATATAGATAAAACTTACAAATATTTAAATAACATAAAATTAAGGTTCAAATTTAAGCATATACCACTTAAAAAAAATAAATAGGGCTGCCCTAATATAGACAGCCCCATATTTTTATTCAATAATAAAAGCTGTGCCGGCTTTTTAATATTGCCATCCCGGTGTTGGCGTCAGATTTGGATTTCTCTGAACTTCAGCCAGAGGAACAGGCCATATATACAAATTATTAGTAGTAGGCCATGCGTACGTCCGGATAAAGTTACCCCAAACGCCTTGTGTTCCTTTATTTCTCTCGAATTTCATTTCTTTCCATGTACGCCAGCGCATTTCATCGAAGAAGTTAACCCCCTCATTCACAAACTCACGGCGGCGTTCATCACGCACATAATTACGTGCTGATTCCTGATCTGAAAAATAGCTGTCTAAAGTAGGCATACCGACACGGTCACGTACTTGTTTTACATTAGCTTTAGCCTTGTCAAGCTGGTTTAATTCCACGTATGCTTCTGCCTGCCAAAGCAATACATTGGCATAGCGGATAAGAGGCTCATCGAGCGGTCCATCTTCCCTGCGGGCAAGTCCGGCACCCTCATAGACAAATTTGCGATGGAAATAAGTGAAGTTGCTGCCGTCATCGGTTGCTATATCTGCCCTCTTGCTGACTGCAGGCGCCGCACTATTAGAACCGAGCGGCCATCTTGAAAATACTTCCATTGCATTGCCGTCTCCTGCAAAACTATATCCGCCTATAAAACCAGCATAAGGTGTTATGAAGTTTGCTTCAAGACGCGGGTCTCTGTCGGTATACACTTTTCTGATGCGTGCTTCGTTGCCATAAGGAAGGTAATCGCCTTTAGTGTTTTTAGCCCCATTTACAAGAGTCCTGACTTTTGTACGTACGGTCTGATCCAGAGGTGCTCCATTACCTTCTTGCTTAATAATTGCTCCTGATGCATCTAATGTATCACGCAAAAAATATACTGCCCGGTCTGAAGGCTCTGTCAATGAACTATATCCTGGAATTACATCGTCCCAATTAAAAGGACTACCATCTATATTCTCATAAAAATCCATACCTTTTGGCGCAGGAGTCTGGTTTCCCCAGCCGTTGGCTGTACCTGAATATGCAAAACGGCTTCCTACAAATTTTTGAGATATAGTACCATAACCGATGTCCCCTGTGTGCTGGATACTGAAGATCATTTCATCAGAATGCTCGTTAGCTTCGGTAAATAATTCTTTGTAATCGCCCTGGAACAATCCATAACCGCAAGCCGCTACCTGATCAAAATCAGCAACAGCTTTGTTCAGAAGATCATCGTTCTTGGTAACGGCTCCATTTTCTGCATATAAGGAACCCTGATATAAGTAAGCTTTACCACGTAGAGCATAAGCAGCTCCTTTACTTACGCGTCCGGTATTATCCTTGTTAGGAAGATTAGGTTCGTTGATAGCATCAGTAAGATCACTGATAATCAAAGCCCATACTTCTGCTTCAGAAGATTGGCCTTTAGTAGCATCTTCTATAGCTACCGGCTCGGTATAAATAGGTACGCCAAGACCATCACGTCCGAACAGTTCGTTTAACCGGAAATAACAATAAGCACGCAGGAATTTAGCTTCGGCAATCAACCGCCCATTCTTCTCTGGCGAAGCGGGTGATTTGAGCGGAATATTAAAAATCGCATCATTCGCCCGGTGAACACCTTCGTAAACTCTTTTCCATGTTTCACTAAAATATTTACTGCTTGCATTGATCGATCCGCTGGTCAATGATTCGGCTCCGTACAATTGTCCGGTTACAGCCCACCGTTCGAAACCAAACGTACTACCATGATTGAGTGCATAATCAGCATCATAAGCACCCGGCGCCCAATCATTTAAAGCGGCATAAATACCTCTTACACCCTGATCTACAGATTCTTCTGTCTGCCACATAACACCCGATGACGATAATCCATCATAAGGGGTAGTATCCAACAGCCCCGTACAATTGTAATTTGCTAATATTGCAATAGCTGCTGCTAATATTATATTGAATTTATTCTTTTTCATTTTCATGATTTGACTTTTTCAGATTAAAAACTAACATTTAGACCTACTGAAAGCTGACGGGAAATAGGATATACATTCAGCCCGCTGCCAATTTCCGGATCCACACCCGGGTAATCCGTAAATGTCAATAAGTTTTCTCCAGAGACGAATATCCTTAAGTTATCGAGAGATGCTTTTCTTACCCATTCTTTCGGGAAAGTATAACCGATCTGCAGCGTTTTAAGTTTTAAGAAACTGGCATCGTACAAGAACTGGTCATTGGCTACGTAGGGACCGTCGCCACCCGTACGCAGGCGCGCATACGACGCTGAAAGGTTATTGGACGGATCGTCCCATATCGGAGCACCTGTAGTACGGTCATAAGCCAGATAATAAAACTTATCACGTGCATCGGGAGGCAAAGCATCAGTCTTACTGGGCAAGTTATTTTTATTAGCTCCTCTTTCTCTCAGATAATACCAGAAACCACCTGCTCCGGCCCATGTCATGTTAATATCGAATCCTTTCCATGCAGCAGACATATTCAATCCGAAGTTAAATTTAGGAGCGGCAGACTTGCCTGTAAACGCACGGTCATATGTATTTCCGTAATTACCATCACCGTTGAGGTCGGCATAAATATATTCTCCGTACCACAATCCGCCGTCTTGTTTAACAGCTTGTCCGTTAAAAGAATATTTGGCGGCAATCATATCTTTAACCCACTGTAGATCCGCTTC
>DQAM01000278.1 GCA_003523545.1 Dysgonomonas sp. | reverse complement strand
CAATGTAATAAATTTATGCGTAAAAAAAGGATTTATTTCAAATTACCGCAGTAAACCTTACGACTCATAGCTTAATTTGTTCTTAAAAATACATGAAATATTCATCTAATCGATATAACTAAAAGCAATATATTAGAATAATATATAAGCAAAATCTATTGAAAAAAATTTAAATCCAAACTAATTAAAACAAAACTGCAAGAGAAAAGTTCATACCTCGAACCATTAAATTATAATGAAACAATAAACTCACAGCCGGCGTTTAAATTTCAAAATAAAATAATCTATTTTATAGTAATGTAATAAAATACATTTAAAGAATGAAAAGATTGTAGAAAGGGGGAAATATCTTATGGTATTTTAATTTAATTCGCCATTTGATGGATAAATCACCCGACAGGTTTTATAAAACAACAAACAGTACAAAGTACACAAATTTAGCTTAAATTATTTTTAAATCAGAACATTATGTAGAGATCGGCAGATAATATCTCCGCTGATACTCTTTGGATATAACTGTGAATGGTTGAGAAATAATAATCACAAAAGATAATCCGGATATAAATGCAGGCTAAAAGGGTGTAATCATTGACTTAATAGTTTAAAAGCGAATTTAAAAAAAGAAAAAAATGAAAGCAAAATTTATTTTTATGTGGATTGCCAGTGCGATGTTATTCACAGCTTGTTCAAGCGATGATAACGAAGGCTATACCGTAGGCCCTGGCAATAACGGAGAACAAGCGTCGGTACAATTCGAACTGGATGCAAGCATGCTTAATTATGCCCCGTCAGGACCTAGCTTACGGTACAGCCCTGAATATACATCCAGCGGGTTCAGCATATATGCGTTCAGACAAGCAATAGACGGTGATTTAGAAGGACAGTATGTATTCGAAAAAACCATCAACCTTGCTAATATGACTTACCGTGAATCCGACAGGAAACTGGTAGGTAGTGATTTGTTGAACATCGGTACATATAAGTTTATTTCAGCGTACGGCCTTAATCAGCCTACTAGTATCCTATCAGTACCAACGTTCAATATATTGAATGATAGTTATTTTATCACTTACAACGGAGGTACAACTCCGCTGGGTGAGATTTTCCTACAGGATACAGATGCTGCTAATCTTACATCTTACGACTTAGGAATCAATTCTACAAATCCTACTGTGACTGCAACTTTAAACAGGGCTGTATCCAGAGTTGATATTATGTTCTTTAAGGGTACCAGAAACGAGGATGGAACTTATACCGAACTGCCTTATAATACAGGAAATAATGTATTTGGTAATAAAACCATCCAACAAATACAATTGCGTTATGGAAATCTGAATAATGTAATGAATGTATTTGGTAATTATGCCACTACCACACCGATGAGTGCTAATATAGAACTCAGTAATTTCAGTGAAATCATAACAATCGGTAATAATACTGTATCCGGTACTATCGTAGGTGATGAGGATTATACGAGATACGATGCAGTTGCTTCAGAAGATATCATCTACGGTGGTGCACATATATTTGGCAACTATCTATTTCCTAATCGAGAACTCCAAGAAAACGAATCAACGATTAAAAATACAAGTTTAGAAATATATATCAAACCGGAGTATGGTTTAGGCCGTACTATCAACGTAAGTGTGGATGAGGAACATCTTTTACCTGTTGAAAAGAATAAAGTAACACTGGTGAAGATATATATCATAGAGAGGAATCCCGGCCCAGGTCCAGGTCCCGGCCCAGGTCCTGACCCCGACCCTGAAGAGCCTACCGTATTTACTACAAATGTAGACTTTGAAATCGAAATAGAAACGGTGTGGGAAGGAAGCCACGAGGTAACCGGTGAAGTTAATTAGTACTTCAAAATCATATTTAGTAATAACACAATCGACTAATTAAACTATAAATGTCTAACCGTAATATTAGAACCGAACTGACATGAAAAGACTTAACATTATATTTGGGCTGTTGCTGTTGTTCGTAACAGCTTGCAACACCGACAATGATTATGATACAACTCAGGATGAAACCGACCTTAGAAGTTCGAATACAGTCACTTTCTCACAAGAAATAGATGGAGTTTCGGTTCTAATATTCGGTAAAAATGATAACAACCAATTTCTGTACAACAGGAGTATAAGCTCAGGCTGGTCCGATGAAGGAAAAGTATCGGCACTATTGGATATAGGCTATTACAAATTTCTATTCATCAAATCTGCACAGGCAACTACTTCTTTCAGCCCCACTCTTCAACCGGGAGCAACTTCTTTCGACAATGTCAAAATAAAAGCAACGGCAGATGTTGCCAATCCGGGCTATCTGCTTCCGGTTGACGAGATTTGGCTACCTTCCATCGAGGAGGCCAACGAAGAGTACGAAATATTAGATCCGGCTTATATACAAGATACGGTAAGACGAGCTGTAAGCCAGGTTATATTAAATATAAAACGCGGTTATCATAATGGAACTACTTATGTGGCTATACCATTCAAACAAGGCGTCGATATTACCAATATTATCAAAACGATAGATATGGATATCATCGGCGTGGGGGAATCTATCGATATATATGGAAGCTATGGATCGGCACATAAAACAAGATTTACAGCCAATACTCCTACAGAAATCACAACAGATGGTTTTGCGGTTTTCAAAGGTCCGTTTTTATTTCCACCCGAAGATGGGAACGATTCGCGGGTTAATATTGTAATAACCCCTCAGGATGGAAGTCCTTTCCCGGAAATGAGAAAAGATATAACAGGAAAACTAGAAAAAAACTATCAGCTAGTAATAACCCTTTGGTTAACCGAAACTTATCAAATATTCGACATTACTGTAGATACTACTCCTATTACCGACAGCAAAGAAGGAGATAAGGGTATATGGGAATAAAACTTCAAAAAACAATGAAGATGGAAAATATAAATATCAGATGGATTACATTATGCTTTATAAGCATATTCATGATCTCATGTTCACAAGACAATGACGACCTGGATGTTACAGGC
>DQAM01000281.1:863-4521 GCA_003523545.1 Dysgonomonas sp. | reverse complement strand
TTCTTACCCAGAATACGAATCTTCACCTTTGTCCAGGGTTATAAAACAATACGGTCCCGGACAAGAATGGAACAACGCTCCGATAAAAACCGATTATCTGTCTAATAACAGTTCATACCCATGCGCTAAATTTACTACCACCGACAGCAGAGAAACCATAAGCATCACCCGTTCGGGTGTATATGCGGATGGAGAACTGTACGTAACCCGGATGACTGACGAATCGGGAAATGCAGCCTACGAGTTCAAAGACAAGTTAGGACAGGTATTACTCACCCGCCAAATGAACGGCTCGACACCTCACGACACATACTATATATATGACAGCTACGGCAACCTCAGGGCAGTATTACCTCCTGAAGCATCCGCCCAGTTTATTTCAGGCATATGGTATGAGTCTAATACCTATTTGCGCAACTATGCATTTGTATACAAGTACGACACCCGCAACCGCTGCATTGCCAAAAAGATACCCGGTGCTGACTGGATATATATGGTATACGACAAGGCAGACCGGCTGATCCTCTCACAGGACGGCGAACAGCGCACCGGCGGCAGAAACCAATGGAGCTTTACAAAGTATGACGCATTCGGCAGGATAATCCTGACCGGCATCCATGTGATCAACAAAACCCATGCACAGCTGAGAAGCACATACGAAAATACAGTAGTAAAAGAGAGCCCCGGCGACGGATCGTACGGATACACCTGGAATACACTGTCCGATATATCGTATGTGGGAGTACTGACCGTAAACCATTATGATGACTACGACCATCTACTCAGCCAGGAGAGCCGTTTCAGGGCCAATCTCTCTTACACTGCCCGCGGCGGTTACGATACCCGACATATAAACTCATCACTGGGACAAAAAACCCCTAAAGGACTGCTCACCGGGACACGCGTCAAAGTGATCGATAACAACGGGAATGTTTCTTCCGAAATTATAACTGCCCTGTATTACGATTACAAAGGACAGGTTATACAGTCCAAAAGCCTCAACCACATGGGGGGGACAGAAGAAGAATATACTGCTTACAATTTTACAGGGCAGCCCACAAGCACGCTGCACATACACAGCGTTCCCGGAAAAGCGGCACAAACCGAGCTGTATACCTACAGCTACGATCATGCAGGGCGTAATATCGAGGTAAAGCACCAGCTGAACGGCGGAGCAGAGACAGTACTTGCCCAAAATACCTATGATGAACTGGGCCGGCTTAAGACAACGACAGCCAACGGCCCTTAAAACATCATACCAGTACAATGTACGTTCCTGGACGCAGAATATTTCCAGCTACCACTTTGTCCAGTCACTTGCTTACGAACTCAACGGCAATATCAAAACCCAGCAGTGGGGGCAGGCAGGAAGATCGCGCACATATACTTTCGGCTACGACGGATTGTCGCGCCTTACAGCTGCTAACTATTCCGGCGACGGACAATTTAAAACATCTTATAGTTACGATAAGAACGGCAATGTTAACTTCATCCAGCGTTACGGAACGACATCACCCGGCGCATACGGTATTATAGACAACCTTTCGTTCGGCTATACAGGAAACCAACTGAAATACATCAACGATGCCGGACCCAACGTAGCTATGAACAGTTCGGCAGACTTCAAAGATTACTACAAGACAACCGCACAGGAATACTGGTTCAACCAGAACGGCGCGATGACAAAAGATCTGAACAAAGGCATCACGGCTATAGCCTACAACCTGCTGAACCTCCCCCGCCAGATGGATATCAAGAGCCCGGTAGCTGAAGCCCGCAACGAATACACCTATTCGGCAGGCGGGCAGAAGCTGAGAGTAGTGCAAAAGTGGAACCCTAACTACTCCACCACACCCGTTATAGGCTCCACAATCAATACCGGAACACTGATACTGGGCAAAGTTACCGATTATGCAGGCAATAAGATTTACGAAGACGGTATCTTGAAAAAAATTCTGACTTCTAATGGCTACATTGAAAACGGAATTTATTATTTTTACCTGCGCGACCATCTGGGTAATAACCGGATAGTTGCTGACCAGGCAGGAAGCGTCCTGCAGTCTACGGAATACTATCCATTCGGAACAGCTTTTGCCGAAGGATCGGGACAGGATGTCCAGCAGTACAAGTACAATGGCAAAGAGCTGGATCCCATGCACGGCCTTAACCAGTACGATTACTCGGCTAGGTATTATGACCCTGCACAGATAAGGTTTACAAGTATAGACCCACTGAGTGAAAAGTATTATTCGTGGTCGCCGTATGCCTATGTGATGAATAATCCATTGAAATTCATCGACCCGACGGGAATGTGGTCTCAAACTGCTGGAGGATATACTACCGATGATCCGGAAGAGATAGAACAATTTATAAAAGCTCAACAGCAAAAATCGTTAACTCATCAGATTAAAGAAAAAGCATTATTTAATGTTGGTTTTGATGTTGCTGAGCCGAGTAAAGAAGGTGCTTTTTCGGGAAGAAGAGAGCAGGTTAAACAAAACGCTCAAAATACTATTGAAACTCTGGATGGTATCAATGAAACTTTATATGGATTTATTCCGGGTGGAACTCTTGCATATAAATCTCAAATGGATAAAGATATTACAGCAGGAGATGTAGGGTTAGAATTAGCGGGCATAATACCTGTAGGTAGAGTTTTAGGTAAAACAGCAAAAGTGGCTACTAAGATAGTATTCTCAACTAAAGCAGATAAGACTATGCTTCGATTTGCCAAAGAAACGTTTAAAGGTGCAAACTCAGCTTTAAGTAGCGAAGCTAGTGCTTTAGTAATGCAAGCTGCTCAAGGCAACCTTAATCCTGGTATCGGAACGAATGCTGTAAAAGGAGCTAAAGGAATATATGAGTTGAGGGGAGAAAAAGGTTCTAGAGTATATTTTAGATATATTAAAGATGGTATTGAGGTTCTTGGTTATTCAAATAAAAGCAATCAACAACAGGTTATAAATCATTTGAATAGATCATTTAAATAAAAATTAAGAGCAACTATGAACAATCATAAAATAACATTTCCCTTAGGTTATTTGGATACTAATATTTTCAATGATAATGTTGATGTTAATATTGTATTTGAAACAGGTGAAGTATATTTTGGAACATTAATTACAATGAAAAATATTGAATCTTTTATTAATCGTGGAGATATATACTTTTGGTGTACTAACATGTTTATTGTAAAAGATTTGAAAAAAGAAACTATTAGAGCAGCTATTCTAAAGTCTTTATTCGATAAAAATTTTAAAGACATTTTTACCAAAATAGGAGATATAGCACACATTTTTGAAGGATTATCTTATAATGATCTAATAGATATGAATGATTTAGCTACTGAAAATTGTGCTTCTTAATATTATTTTCTAATTTAGAATTTCACTCTTGTGATATAACAATAATCAACCGTCTGTAATGGTATACAAGCGGTTGGTTTGGTTTATTTAATGTATGCAAATGGCTACATCGAGAATAATAATTACTATTTTATGTGCGTGACCATTTAGGCAATAACCGGATTGTAACTGATGCCAGCGGTGCAAATGTGATACAATCTAATGAATATTATCCTTTCGGTATGCTGATGTCAAACAGCACTCATGCCGACAGACAACCTTATAAGTATAGTAATAAGGAACTGGATACATCT
>DQAM01000281.1:382-735 GCA_003523545.1 Dysgonomonas sp. | reverse complement strand
AACTGGTATGATTTCTCAGCATGTTATCAGGATGGAATAAGGTTTACAAGCATTGACCCAATGGCAGAAAAGTATTATTCTTGGAGCCCGTATCATTATGCTGCCAATAACCCGTTGAAATATATTGATCCAGATGGAAGAGATCCAAGAAATCCACAACATTGGGGACGATTTTTTGTAGATGTATTTAAAGCAACGAGGGCCTCTGTTAGTATAGGTTTTCAAGCAGCTTTTAAAAACGAATTATCAGGAATAAATTATGGGGTAAACCTAAATGTTGCATCAATAGACTTAATTGGAGTTGATAATTTAGAGATTTTTCATCCGGGTTCGAACTTTGAGAAATCTGAGAG
>DQAM01000281.1:0-271 GCA_003523545.1 Dysgonomonas sp. | reverse complement strand
AATATCGAAAGTGGTGATAATACTAAGACTATTAAAGAAACAACTACTAAATCCAATATTTCATTTTTTGAATTTGAAAATAAAACTACAAATGACGTAGTAGAAAATAGGGATGGCTCTCTTTCATTAGGAAAATCATCTACGGAAAATAAAGTTAAAATAAAAGATGCAGGATCAAAGGGTGCTTTGATTCTGGGAGTCGAATTTAATCTTGATATGGAAAAAGTAGAAAAATCGATGCAAAATTTATTTTTAAAATAATATGAGAAAG
>DQAM01000501.1 GCA_003523545.1 Dysgonomonas sp. | reverse complement strand
GTTTTTACCGTTTTTTCCAATTATCACAAAAGATGAAAATTTTGATCCGGCATGGGGATATGGTTCTTTTATTGAACAATCTTTATATGAAGGCGGCGATGTTCAGAACTATGAGTGCTTGGTTTATAACGATTTAGTAATTGATGAAATTAACCACTATAAAGCCCTTAATGGAGATTTATTAAAATTCGTAGAAGGGAATTTCACTCTTTCCGAATTATTGGAATATCAACGGGATGATCTGACAAATACGGAAATTACCAGGCTCGATGAGATTTCTGAATATAGAAGGACAAAAAATGTTTGCCGGATGTTAATTGAAGAAAATCCTGAAAATCTTCTTTATACTCCTGAAAGGCATATATCAAATAATTTGTTAATAGATATGGTTAGAAAAAACGGTAACTCGTTAGGTTATATTGAAGAAAAATTTCTAAACTATGACTTGTGCTTCAATGCAGTAAAGAATGCAAAGGATATAGATAGTGTAATATTATTTGTTCCAAAAAAATTCATGGATAAACAATTATCAGAAGAAGCGGTGAATAAGGGTTACTCGGCATATTTTCTAATACCCGAAAGATACAAATCTATTGAGATAAGTAAAAAAGCATTTTTTGATAGCTTGAACGATGATAGACATCCAAAAGCTAAATACGAAATCATTTCACATATTCCACATTCAGAAGTTTGTTTTGAGGCTCTTAAACAGTTTAAAAATCAAGATGAAATAGGTAAAGCATATTCGAAAATCAGAAACGAATTACTTATTGAAGATATAAATAATTATTTTGTCAAAACAAATCCTGGATATATATCGTTGGTTCCAGAAAATTTACGAAACCAACGATTAATTATTTCCACATTATATCACTCAAGCTCTCCCAATTTCATTAATTACATTCCATATGATGAATTTTCAGATAAAGTGGTTGAAGGTATCGCAATTAAGTTTCCTCGGAATATTACAGACGTACCGGTTGAAAAAGTTAATGCAGTTAACTGGCTTCATGCCGTTTTTAATTTTCCGGAATTAGCTAAGAATGTTCCAGATGATATCAGAAAGGGAGATAATATTTATAAATTCTTCAATAAAATACAATCTGAATTTAATATACCGAAAGATTGGACCAGCTTCACAATCCAAAATTTGTATAAAGGTGAGATTATAAAAGTAAAAGAACTGGAATTGAAGGATAAAAGGAATTTAAAGGATCACAAAATTCAATTTGATAGAGAAAATGGGAACCTGAAAATTGAACCAGTAAGATTCAAGATTAAGCCGAATTTACCTATTAACCATAAGAAGAAAGTAAATCAATCTTATTAAATAGTAAATTAAAAAGAAAGAAAATGAATGCTGGCTATTCTCATTACACCTTTTCATGAATAATGAAAATAACAAAGTTTTTTATAATCTTAAAAATCCGGATAATTCACTCAATTATGGCAAGCAGATTTGCTTACCAGAAATAAATCCTGATTAAAAAAATCTATATTATCAAAACTAAATATAGAGATCAGTGATAAAAAACTACTTCAAATCCAACAATGTGCTATCGATAACAAGCGTCCATTCATTGGCTAATAAAAAATCCTCTTTATCTGTTATTCCGCTTGGGATAGCATATTCTTTAAATAAATTGTAATCCAATTCTTTTAATTTAGTATCATTGTAGTACTGTCTCCTATCATGTATTTTAATACTAAACGATTCAGGAAAAGGGATAGAATCATTTCTGAAGATCGGTAAAACTTCATATGATTTTGAAGATCTGCTCACAGATATATATAATGTATCTTTATTTGCAACATACGAATCTGTATCAATAATATTAATAAAATTAGAATCTTGACGACTTGTTTTCGAATAATTGAAATAAAAACTCAATCCGATTTCTATAGAATCAAATTCATTTTCAAATGAAATTATTTTATGTTTATCATATTGCTGGGTTCTTAACCATGCGTCTTCTTCACGAGGATCAGGTCCATATTTATATGTCCAAAATATAAGAATTCCCAAAGTCACGAAGATTACTCCTATTACAACTGAAATTATTAATATCTTTTTTTTCATTGCTCTATCTTTATACATGTTAGCCAAATTAAGCCTTTTACATCCTCTGCCGCAACTAAACTACTTCAAATCTAATAAAGTGCTATCTATAACCAATGTCCACTGATTAGCAGTTAGAAAATTCTTTTCATTAGTCATATATTCAGGTATAGCAGATTCCCGAAATGAATCATAATCTAAATCTTTTAATAATTGGTTTTGTTTATAAATCTTAATATTAAACGTTTTAGGAAATGGGACAGAATCTCGACTTAAGATTGGAATGACACGATATGATTTATTATTATTACCATAAGATAAATATACTGTGTCATTATGGCGAGTATAATACATTAAGGAGTCCATTTTACTTTTTGAGATATCTAGCGAATCAGAATTACTATAATGGAAATCAAAAGAAATAAGGTAATATACTGAATCTGTTCTATTCTCAAACCAAATGGATTTATATTGACTTTCAAAAAAAGCTTGTTGAGCTCTAGGATCTGAACGATTCCATTCAATATACAGCCATTTTAGAAATAAATAACCTCCCAATAAAACAACTAGGATAAGAGAAATTATAATTATTTTTTTTTTCATTGTTCGATCTTTATTCCGGTTAACCAAATTAGACCTTTCACATCATCTTCAGCAGCAACAACACGGTCAAAAGTTGTACTTCCATGATAATATTTCATCAAGTCTTGTTCTCCTGTACTTGGAGCATTTTCTCCATTTACCTCCGGCATACGGTCTTTTGCCTTTCTCCAGATTGCCCCGGGTATTGTCCGGTCATACCATTTTTCTTCAGGGGGAGATGTTGGTTTTGTATTTTGGGTTAGATAAGATGAACCCTTATGTTGATAGGAATAAATATCTCCTCCAAATGCCTGTAATATCTCATGTCCTAATTCATGAGCAGATGTTTCTTTAAATTCATTGTCTGCTTTGTCTTTATTCCAATAACCCCAACCATTCGAAAACTCCAAATACCCGACATTATATGTAATCTGTTGTATAGGATTATTAAAGAGGCTTGTTACCCCATCAAATACCTTTGTTCCTCTTGAAATAATCCCCCTGTTACACCCCGGATTACCTGAACGTCCCTGATCATTATTAGTATTATATATTAGAGGTATGTCATTCAACGAGTAAGGAGGAACTAAATCCGTATCCTCAGCATTTACGATTACTGTATAATTACCAGTATCGACATTAATACCCTTTCCGACCTCCCCCGCTGTCTTGTTACGGCTCCAATAGGTATTAACTCCTTCTTTCACCATTTTTACTAAATCTTCGAAGGAAAGGTTTGCGATGTTATCGGGGCATTAGACGTTCTCTCACTAGCAGGGATTTTATCCCAATCGCATACAGTTTCTTCTACATGTATACCTGATCCTCTATCCGAAGGGATTCTTCCAACCCATTCATGAGTAGTTTTACAAGATAGCCCTTTCGTCCCTCCATCCTTCAGATTCACATCAAACAATACATCTATGGTGTTTTTCTGGCTGTAAAAAATAATGAATCTATTTCATAAGTATATGCTTCTATAGTTTTTAAATGTAATTGATTTAGATAAACGGAGTCAGTATCGAACCCTTCCTTTTCTAAAGTAATAACACAATCAGAACACAAAACGATATCTCCTGCTTCTATTACAGGAAGAGATAGTTCGAACTTTTTATATATAGGAATATAAAAAAAACCGACACTATCACCTATTGCACTTATGGGGATAGTACCTCCTCCAAATCTATATGTAAGCCTAAAAGTTATTTTCACATTTTGTTCAGGCTTCAATGTTGTTGTATTGTATATATACCCTTTTATTTCTGGACTTTTAAGCACATCCCGACAAGAAAAAGAAACATAACCAATCAGGACGATTAGTATGTAAGAAATATACTTTTTCATTCTTGTTTTATTTTAATTGTTGATAACCAGACTAAACCTTTTATATCTTCCTCAGCGACAATTGTTCTAGAACGATCAGGTCTATCGTAATATTTCATTAAATCAACCTCTCCACTAGTAGGTAAAATGCTAGAAGGTAGTCCTGATTGTGTATAGAAAGTAGAAGTTCCTTTATGAGTATTAGAATATTCACCACCTCCATAAGCAGCTAAAATTTCATGTCCTAATTCATGAGCTGTAGTTTCTTTAAAATCTTCAATAGAATAAGATTCGCTTAAATAATCCCATTCAGTGTTTCCTGTTATTTTATTTTTATAATGATAATATCCTGCTTTATAAAAGACTCTTTGAGGTAAGAAATTGGCTTGAAAAGAATTCCAATCCCTTACTCTTCCTGGATTAGAAGATCTATTAAATCTTGATTCCCAATCAAAATTTGTCAAAAAGATCAGACTTAAATCATCCGTACATCTTTCTTTACTATCTACAGCTTCTGTTATTACCTGATAAGATACTCCATTTACCTGTATATCCTTTCCTTGATTATTAATATTTATTCTACTCCAATATTGATTGATACCATCTATTGCATATTTTACTAATTCGTCATGGGTTTTATTTCTTTGTCTCAATGCAGGTATTTTTGCTTGTTCCGCAGCCGGAACTTTATCCCAATCAGCAGATTGTCCGGGCATATTAATACCATATGTGGAAATTGTCATACTTGGACTACCCGGACTTAAGCCTTTCGTCCCTCCATCACGAAAATCTACTCGAAGAGTAGTATTTATTAAATTTGCTTTTTTATCAATTCTTACATCTAACCATTCTCCGTCATCAGTCATATATTCAGTCTGCACAGTCTTTCGGTATCCGGCTCTGCCTCCTATTTTGGCAGATACCATTATCTGGAAAGTGATTTGTTGGGCAAATTTCGATGTATCCAGTTTATCATCAGGATCAAATCCATCCCATTCTATAACATGGGTTCCCATTCCGAGATGTTCATCTTCCAGAATAGGGTTTTCCAAAAGGATACCATGTGTCGGCTTCTTAGCTGGTTTATTGGATGTCTTTGTCCCGGTCACAACTACCTCATCCAATTTTACCAATGAGGCAAAGCCGATAAGATCATCATCTTTGGAATATACACTGAAAGATATATGCCGTGCATCTTGTTTCAAGATTTTATATAATATTCTTATCTATCCTTTTGTCGCGGGTTCAGGTTTCACAGGGTTTTGTATTCCCAGCGGGGTGAAATATTCCGTATCTATCTTGATTATTTCGACTTCTATATTGGGTATTTCAAATGGAACATTCGCCAGTTCAGCCTTTTGTCCCGAGTGTACAATTTTTAAGTTATCCTGACTGATAACACATTTATTGACCGAGTTTTTTCTCAGGGCTTTCCAGTCGTCTATACTGGTATCCGATACGTTTTCCCATCCCAGCAGGTTGATAACCGACGGGCAGGGTGGTTTTTGTATACCCGGAGCAGCCTTGCATACTCCTTCGAATGGAGTATTTACGGCTCCGTTGTTATCGCCTGTTGTTGCCCACCCTTTATCCTGAAGCTTGCTCAGGCTGGCTGTCACAACTAAGTTTGCAATCGGTTTCGAACAATACTTACATTCTACTTTAGCCCCGTCGCACACAAATTTGTCATCTTCGCGCGGGTCTTTCCATTTATGCTTTTTCTTGTTTTTATAGTCTGCTTTAAGAGCTTTGTCTGCCTCTTTTTTCTTTTTTTGCTCTTTAGTTTCACTATCGCCCAAGAGCCATGATAAGAATGCCATATTATACGTCTAGTTTTATTTTATCATCCTTTTCCCTGATTCGTTTCAGGTCGAAAGTCCATTCATTTGTCCCGGAATTGGTATATACCAGATTTAATTGTGCATTACGGACCATTTTGTCCGCCGACGAATAACTGATATCTCCTTCGTACTTATCCAATGTGACCGGATACCCGGGGAGCAATTCCCCGCTTATCTTATATTTTCTGATATCATCTTCCTTCACTACGAATTCCAGAATTTCCTTTAGTCCTATACAACGGGTTTCCCAAACAATTACTTCCCTTTCAGAATGCCACGTTTGCAGGTGCTTGTAGGGTATAGGAGGAAACAATAGACCGAAATAGAAATACTGATCGAGTAAGGATAAAAAATGGCTGTCTTTGCCGAAATCAGCATCAATATCATCCAGATATATTTTTACTCTTTCGCCTATATAGTCGTCGCGTAAAAGTGAACTTAAATCTTTAC
>DQAM01000362.1 GCA_003523545.1 Dysgonomonas sp. | reverse complement strand
ACTAAAGGGCCTATAGCATAAGTCTGCTTTTGTTGTAAATTTTCTCTACTATTTTCCTGTCTCTTGCCAAACCGTGAGAAGGCAGAAAAATGGAGCAGCCTGTCTCCAGTAACTTTCCCCAGCTTGCTATTAAATCTTGAATGATATCGGCAAAAGGAGGGAAGATGCTTTTAGGAAATATGCCGAATAAAGCATCTCCTGCTATTGCGATTTCATTATCGACTATTATGCTTATCGAATCCGGAGAATGCCCCGGTGTATGAATTATAGATAGGTTATATCCTATCTCTTCCAGGTTAAAATATCCATCGACAGTAATATCATATTCACAGGCAGGAAAATTGAATTTATGAGCGGTCTTATCTCCAATCGTTTGCACTAAATTTTTTGTAATAAAGTTTGTTCCTCTGGGTAAGATGGCTTTTCCTGTTTTAAGTAAATGGCTTCCAGTAGAATGTATAATAATTTGTGAACCGAATTTTTCTTTTATGGCGGCGGCATTTGCTGCATGGTCAAAATGTACATGGGTGAGTATTAGATAATCTATCTTTTGTATCTTTAGATCATTTAAACGATGAAGTAATTTTTTCTGATTGGATTTAGTACTTGTGTCTATCAGAATATTCGTTTTGCCGTTAGTCAGTAAATAAACATTACATCTTCCCGAAGGAACTTGTATGACTTTGTAGTTATTTTTCGTAACCCATGTATTCATTTATTACTAACTTTGTTTATATGAGGATGTAAAATGAAAAACAAAAATATTGATTTTTATGGATATTAAGGAAGAGCAAATTATATTAAGGCCTTTTTTGGATGAGGATATAAGCACTTTCACTAAATGGCTGGATAAAGGATATATTTATAAATGGTTTTGCCCGGATGGAGAAGAGTATAGAGAAGCATGGCTGGATGAGGTAACCAATAGAAATGACAAGTATCATTTTATGACACATTTTATTGTCAGCTGTAATGGTAAAGATATAGGTTTTTGCCTGTATATGGATTGCTATTTTGAAAAGGAGTATATACCGGAACATTATGGAATGACTATTGATAAAAAAGGGACTGTTTATGAAATAGGATATCTTGTAGGTGAAGAAGAATATTTAGGTAAAGGTATTGGGACAATTATTGTCAAAAAGCTGGAAGAAAAAATTATTGAATCAGGCGGAAAGGTAATACTTGCCGACCCTGATGAAGAGAATATTATATCTATAAAGACATTGTTGAGAAATGGATTTATAAAAATAAAGGATGAAGATTATAGAAAACAAATATAGATAACCTATGATTATAAGATATGCTGAAATTACGGATTATCCGTGGCTTAAGAGGAACGATATACATATCTCTGCATGTGTACTTAAGCAGAAGATAAATCTTAAGGAGGTTTATGTAGTTCAGGAAGATAACGAACTCATCGGCTGGCTGAGGTATAATTTATTCTGGGATAATATTCCGTTTATGAATATGCTTTACTTGTTAGAAAAATATCGAAGGAAAGGAATGGGAAAGAGATTGGTATATTATTGGGAAAATGAAATGAGAAAGAAAGGTTTTAAGAATGTACTTACCTCGACACTCTCGAATGAAGAAGCACAGCATTTCTATAGAAAAATAGGTTACAGCGAAATTGGTGGATTTATATTAGATGAGCCTTTAGAAATATTATTCCATAAAACATTATAGACTAAAAACGGTAAGAAGCAAAAAACAGCTTCTATCATTCACGCTTACGCAAAAAAGGTCTTTATGAAACTTTCTCGTAGCATTTCCTATCAAAGGGAAATCTAAAACGAAGGAAATCTAAAATAATATAATGATTAATAAATATGCTATGTTAATTTGACAATTATTGCATTTTCTGTTTATTCAAGATCATAATGTCTGTTTTTCCAGTATTTTACAACAAAATGTTTAGCTTTAAATCTCTGTTTTAGAAATATAATTGCTAATTTTACGATCTTATCTGCAAAACATAAAATAAATTGGAATCATGAAAAAAGTAAATTTTAGTGCTGGACCTTCTATCCTACCCCAGCAGACTATCGAAGAAACATCTAAGGCAATCCTTGATTTTAATGGTTCTACCCTTTCGCTTATGGAAGTGAGCCACAGAGGGAAGGATTTTCAGGCTGTCATGGATGAGACGATTGAATTATTCAAAGAGCTTTTAAATATACCACAAGGTTATTCAGTAGTTTTCTTAGGCGGCGGGGCAAGCTTACAGTTCTGTATGGTTCCCTTCAACCTTTTGGAGAAAAAAGCGGCTTACCTGAATACAGGTACATGGGCTAACAAGGCTCAGAAAGAAGCTAAGCTTTTCGGCGAAGTGGTTGAAGTAGCTACATCCAAGCCCGATAATTATACTTATATTCCTAAAGATTATACTATTCCTGCCGATGCAGATTATTTTCATATAACAACAAACAACACCATTTTCGGTACCGAGATACATACCGATCTGGATTCTCCGGTTCCTTTGGTTGCAGATATGTCTTCGGATATTTTTGCACGTGTGATAGATGTATCCAAGTATGCTCTTATATACGGCGGTGCGCAAAAGAACCTTGCTCCTGCCGGCGTAACTTTCGTTATTGTGAAAGATGAACTGCTGGGTAAAGTATCGCGTCAGATACCTACCATGCTCGATTACCGTACGCATATCGAAAACGGTTCTATGTTCAATACACCGCCCGTTGTTCCTATTTATGCTGCTATGCAGACCCTGCGCTGGTTGAAAGCCAACGGCGGCGTTGCGGCTATGGAAAAGAAGAATAAAGAAAAAGCGGCTCTTTTGTATAATGAAATAGACCGTAACCCGATGTTCGTAGGAACAGCTAACAAAGAAGACCGTTCTTTGATGAATGTATGTTTTGTTATGACCGATGAATACAAAGAGAAAGAAGCGGATTTCCTTGCCTTCACCAAAGAAAAGAATCTGGATGGGCTGAAAGGACACCGTTCGGTAGGTGGATTCCGCGCTTCCATATACAATGCTATGCCTGTCGAAGGTGTTCAGGCATTGGTAGATGCGATGAAAGAATTTGAAAAGAAAAACGCTAAAAGACAATATATCTGATGAGTGTAAAAGTTTTGATAGCAACAGATAAACCATTTGCTGCCGAAGCAGTAACCGGTATACGGGAAGTGGTTGAGCAGGCAGGCTTCGAATTGGTTTTATTGGAAAAATATACAGAAAAAAAGCAATTGCTGGATGCCGTTGCAAATGTAGATGCGGCTATTATCCGCAGTGATATTTTTGATAAAGAAGTGTTGGATGCTGCCAGGGACCTTAAAATAGTTGTTCGTGCCGGAGCAGGTTATGACAACATTGATCTGGATGCGGCTACTGCCAATGGTATCTGCGTGATGAATACTCCGGGACAAAATGCAAATGCTGTAGCCGAGCTGGCATTGGGAATGGCTGTGTATGCAGTCCGTAACTTCTATAATGGAACTTCCGGTTCGGAGCTTGGCGGTAAAAAAATAGGTATTCATGCGTACGGTAATGTAGGACGCAATGTTGCCCGTATTGCCAAAGGCTTTAATATGGAAGTGTACGCATATGATCCTTTCTTCCCGGCTGAAGCGCTAGAAAAAGAAGGAGTAAAAGCAGTAGGTTCGGCAGAAGAATTATATTCAGCCTGCCAGTTTGTATCTCTTCATATCCCTGCAACAGCGGAAACTAAGAATTCTATCAATTATTCTTTGTTAAGTAAAATGCCTAAAAAAGCCGTATTGATCAATACGGCCCGCAAGGAAGTGATTGACGAGGCCGAGATGGTCAAGTTCATGGAAGAACGTACCGATTTCAAGTATGTAACCGATATTATGCCTTCGAACCATGCCGAAATGACTGAGAAATTTGCCGGCAGGTATTTCTCCACTCCCAAGAAAATGGGAGCACAGACTGCCGAAGCAAATATCAACGCAGGTATTGCGGCTGCTAAGCAGATAGTCGATTTCATTAAGAACGGAAACGAAAAGTTCAGGGTGAATAAATAATCTATATAAATAGATAGGATTAATAAAGCCGAATTATATTCGGCTTTATTAATTTAAAGGGAATTCAAGATTTGATATAATAGGTTATGAGATATAATATCCTTTTTTTATTGTTATTCTTTACTGTTTCAATTTATTCTCAAAACAGTAAAAAATTACTGCCTGTTATGATGACCGATAATAAGTTCGTCCGTTTCAGTTTATCCTATGATGATAAGAATAGATTAACCGGGATGATAAACCACACAAAATCCCCCAGTGATCCAACTCGATTAATATCCAGAGAAAATAAGATAAATTACAAGGATAAATCAACTATTATAATGAATACCGTTGTAAAAATAAATGATTCCCTGCTTGTGGATTCAATTCATTACATTATACATCATCGAAAGAGAATCATTCGTCTCGAACTTAACGAAGGATATAGCGGCAGCCTCACTTTGGATGAAGAAGGAAGGCTTATAAAAGCTTCATCCATAAGTCAGAGGGGCAATACCGTATTAGATTACAT
>DQAM01000360.1 GCA_003523545.1 Dysgonomonas sp. | reverse complement strand
GTAAATCGTATAGGGATGAGTTTATTGTATATGAAGGAGATGAAGAATTCTTCAATTCTTTGAAGATGGTTGAGGAATTTGTGCATGGGTTAAGAACTTTACCCGGTGATGAATTTGCTAAGCTATATATCGAGATACTGAGAAAATACCCGGCAAGCCGTAGTGTGCTCACTTTGTCGTCAATCGGTATTACACCGAACTTATCTTCTCTGAAAGAAATATATTCCACCATTTCGCCCCAATTGAAAGAGTCGTATTATGGTAAGAGAATTGCACGGCAGATTGTCTTTCTAGAGGGTGATACTTTGTTTACGAACAGTATGCTCCCGGCGTGGAATAGTACAAATTTAGAACCTATTATAAAAGATTCTTCAAAATATAATTTAGTTGTTTTTTCAGCATCGTGGTGTGGTCCATGCCACAAACAGATTCCCGTATTAAAAGAAATATATAACTATATACATGAATATCTGGAGATTGTATATGTATCTATAGATGAGCTGGAAACACTGGAAGTCTGGAAAGCATTAATGAGAAAAGAGAAAATACCCTGGAGAAGCGTCTTGGCTGTGAATGATGTAAAAGAAGTGCAGGATAAATACGATGCTAAAGCAATCCCACTCACTTTGTTAGTGATGCCGGATGGTCGTAAATGAAGGATAGATGTAAGGAATGAAGAAGATAGAGAAAAATTATATCGATTAGTCAGATAAAAAAATATGCGGTAAAGTATATACCGCATATCTGTTTGTATTTTTTACTGCAAAATATTATTGGGAATAATAATCTAGAATTGCCAGCAATTCCTGTTTAGAATAAAAACCTGAGAGCCTTTGCACTTCTTCACCGTTTTTGTATAATATCAGTGTCGGTACAGAACTAATGTTTTGGGATTTGACAAAAGCTTTATATCTGTCTACATTGACTTTTCCTATTTTAATATCCGTTTCCTCTGCTATTTCTTTCAATACCGGATCTAGCTTACGGCAGGGACCGCACCACGATGCCCAGTAATCAACGAGTACCATTCCTTCTTTTATTTCCGATTTGTAAGTTTTAGGGGTGAGCGATATTATATCTTTTTTATTCCTGCTTTTTTCAGAAACAGGATTTTCCGCATCCACATTCTGGATAGCAAAACACAGCAGGATAAATATCAGGATAAGATTTTTCATTTTCGTCTTTAGTCCGCAAATATATGTTTTTATCTTAATAAAAGAGGTGCAATTAGTTATATAATTACACCCCTCTTATTTTTTTATAAAATTTCTACAATATTATTCCCGATCCTGATATTTGTAATCTTTCAGCATTTCCTGTAATCTCTTTCTTGCAAAGAAGATACGGCTCTTAACTGTACCGATCGGTAATGTGAGAGTCTGGGCTATTTCTTCATACTTATATCCCGAAACGTGCATAGAAAACGGAACTTTATATTCGTCGGTGAAACTGTTAATAGCTTTTGTGATTTCACTGATGGTATAGGCTCCTTCGGGTGTATCGAATCCCGAATCCTGCGGTAAATTCAAGTGGTAAAGATTTTCTGTCTGGTCTACCACGGTCTGGGTGCGTACAATTCTTCTGTAATT
Source organism: Dysgonomonas sp. (assembly GCA_003523545.1). Lineage (GTDB taxonomy): Bacteria > Bacteroidota > Bacteroidia > Bacteroidales > Dysgonomonadaceae > Dysgonomonas_A. Next base: position 2,570 of record DQAM01000360.1, on the reverse strand, counting down.
GTTTACGAAAATATTGTGCATAATCGTAAATACCCATCCTTTGAAATTTACATTCTCGTAATATTTTTCTTTGTTGTCTAATACTCGAAGCGTTGTTTCTTGTAATAAGTCTTTAGCTTCCTCTCTGTTTGTAGTTAATGTCAGGGCAAAGTTCATCATGTTCCCCTGAAGTTCAATCAGTTTGTTTTCAAACCCCTTGTTTGTTATGTTCTTATCTGTCTTCATAATCACAATACTTTATCACGTCCCTACTTGCCGATTATTATAAATAAAAATTTCTAATAAATCAACAATACAAAGTTACAAATTTTTGTGTATATATTGAAATAAAATACATATTTAAGAAGAATAAATGTTAAAATGAAATTTTGTTAAATATTAAACAGTTGATAGTTAGATATATAAGAAAATTGGAGTAGCAAAATGTATAAAAAATGGGTTATAAATATTATTTATATTTCGCAAATTTAAAAAGAAAAATAATATATAAATTGTCATAATGACAGATTGAGGCTTTGGCATTTTTTTTGTTAAACCAAATAATTAGAAATAAACGTTAAATATCAAGACAAATAAAACATACATTATGGAAGAAAAAAAAGGACACATTGGGGTAACGACTGATAATATATTCCCCATTATCAAGAAATTTCTTTACAGTGATCATGAAATTTTCCTTAGGGAGCTCGTATCGAATGCGGTGGATGCCACCCAAAAGCTGAAAACTTTATCTTCTTTAGGAGAGTTTAAAGGTGAATTGGGAGATCTTACGATACATCTTTCTGTGGATAAGGACAAAGGTACTATAACCATATCCGACCATGGTATCGGAATGACGGAAGAAGAAATCGATAAATACATCAATCAGATAGCCCTTTCGTCGGCAAACGAGTTCCTCGATAAATATAAAAATGATGCGAATGCTATTATCGGACATTTTGGGCTGGGATTTTATTCGGCCTTCATGGTTTCTAAGAGGGTGGAAATTGTAACACAGTCTTTTAAAGAAGGAAGTCATGCAGTGAAATGGAGTTGTGAGGGTACTCCCGAATTTACAATTTCCCAGGTTGAAAAAGATCAGAGAGGTACGGATATCATTTTATATATAGATGATGAGAATAAAAATTTTTTGGAAAAAGCAGAAATCGAACGCCTGCTGAAAAAATATTGCCGTTTCCTGCCTGTTCCTATTGCTTTCGGTAAAAAAACTGAATGGAAAGATGGAAAGTCTGAGGAAACAGACGAAGATAATATCATCAATGATACTACTCCCCTGTGGACACGCAAGCCGGCCGACCTTACAGACGAAGATTATAAGAAATTTTATCAGGATTTATATCCATTTACTGACGAACCATTGTTCTGGATACATCTCAATGTAGATTATCCCTTCAAATTGACCGGAATACTTTATTTCCCAAAAATAAAAAGCAACGTCGATCTTCACAAAAATAAGATACAGTTGTATTCCAACCAGGTATTTATCACCGATTCGGTAGAAAATATAGTACCCGAGTTTCTTACCCTACTTCATGGGGTGATCGATTCCCCGGATATTCCTCTCAACGTATCGCGCTCTTACCTGCAGAGTGACCACAATGTGAAAAAAATATCGGGTCATATCACTAAAAAAGTAGCCGACCGTCTTGAAGACATATTTAAAAACGACCGCCCCCAGTTTGAAGAAAAATGGGACAGTCTCAAGGTATTTATCGAATACGGTATGCTTACCGACGAGAAATTCTATGACCGCGCTCAGAAGTTCTGCCTGCTGAAAAATACGGATAATAAAAGCTTTACTTTCGAGGAATACAAAACCCTGATTTCTTCCAATCAGACTGATAAAGACGGAACACTTGTTTATCTGTATACCAGTGATAAAAACGAACAGTATCCATATATCAGTGCCGCAAAGGATAAAGGATATGATGTTCTGCTTTTCGACGGACAGCTCGATGTGCATCTGGCCGGAATGCTCGAAGGCAAATTTGAGAAAAGCCGCTTTGTAAGGGTAGATAGCGACATAGTCGATAATCTTATCAGGAAAGACGATGTAGAAGATGTCAAATTAGAAGATAAACAAAAAGAAAACCTGGATGGTGTTTTCAAATCTCAACTGCCGGCTATCGAAAAAGTAGAATTTAATATCGAATACAAATCTTTGAACGAAAATGTCCAGCCGATTCAGATTGTCCAGAACGAGTACATGCGCCGTATGAAAGAGATGTCGGCTATGCAGACCGGATTTTCTTTCTATGGCGAAATGCCGGATACTTTCACAATGGTTGTAAATACCAATCACCCGGTTATAAAAAATGTGATGTCCGAAGTGGAAGGTAAGGACAAAGCTGATGTGGATAAATTTGTAATCGAAAATCCGGTATTAAAACAATTGGTGGATCTAGCGCTTTTATCTAACAATTTACTGAAAGGCGAAAGCCTGAATAATTTTATAAAAAGAAGTACCGAGATGATTACTTCATCTAAATAATATTTACTTCAGGATAAATAAAAAAGGACGATATATCGCATATCGTCCTTTTCTTTTCATATTGTCTCGTCCTAAAATA
>DQAM01000359.1 GCA_003523545.1 Dysgonomonas sp. | reverse complement strand
TATAAGAAACCGACGTTGGCACCAATAGATAAATTCCTGATAGGTTCTACAGCCAGGCCGCCATATACTTCGCTGAATCCACCTGAACCGGAGAATGTTTTTGTAGTCGCAACACCTTCGTTTTGTTGAGAACCGAAAGAATATCCGACAGATGAGAATGGTAATATGCCGATGCTCATTCCTACGTTTTTGGCAAGGGGAAACTGCATGGCAATGTAATCGAGGCCGCCATTATCATGAGATTGTTTATTACTCCCTTCACTCAAACGGGCTTTGTTATAGTTGATACCTATATCGAAAATAAATGTAAGTGAATCGACTCTTGTATAAGATGCCGGGTTACCGGGGTTGGTATTCATCCCACGGACACCGTAACTGATACCACCCATCGAGCGGGAAGCGCCGATAGCCTGATTATTTAATATTCCGTAACCGTATCTGCTGTATGGAGAATCAGTATTTTGCCCGTAAGCAGGGATAATTAAGAGAGCCAAAAGGCTTGTAAATAATAATTTTTTGTATCCTGGCATTATGTGAAAAATCTAAATAATGTACTTGGAACTTATTTTTTGTACTGCAAATGTATTATTTTTTAATTGAGATTTTTTTTACTGTATATATTTTGAGCCAAAATTTACATATCTTAACTTTAATCTTTGTGATCCGGCTTTATTATAATAATCTTTAGATAGTTTTCATTTTTGTTTTCTACAACACATCTCCCGTTAATCCATTTATCGGCTTAATGCGATGATTTGCTTTATATTTACTATCTTTGCAATGTAAAAGAATAGCGGTTATTTTATACAAATGTCAAACTCAGCAATGGGAATAGTAGATTCTCTTAAGGAACGGATAAAACCTATTAAGGGGATAGTTCTCTTCTTGTTTTTATTTATTCTCTTCGAATTAATCTGGAAAATAATTGTCAGGCCTGTCGGTGATGAGGAGCAGTTGATTGTTTTAGGGTTTAATTTGACACACTTTTTGTATCCGGTTTGCAAACTAGATGCAAATATAGTTTATTGGATTATCCACGATTTATTGGGTTATGATAACTTTAACATAGACGACCTGCTTATCTATTTTGACAATGCTCTAGCCATGAAAATTATATGGAGTTGTACGAGCGTCAAGCAATATATCATGTTCACTTTTATAATGGCTTTCTATTATGGGCCGTGGAAAAAGAAACTCGTATTTATTCCGGTATCTCTCTTGATATTAAGTACAGTAAATATTTTACGTTTGGTAATATCTGCTTTTTTATTGAAAGACGGTTTTCCGGATTGGTTTATTTCGGTCAATGAGATTCTTAACGGAGCAAAATGGGATGAAAGCGGAGCAACTTACTGGCAATTCTACAGGGATTGGTATCGTTTTTTTCACGATGGATTTTTCAAATGGGTTTATTACGATGGTTTCATGTTTTTGCTATGGCTTTATTGGCATGAAAAAATTAATATTCCCTATCAGCGTCTTAAATTACGGCAAAACTAATATTTTGCATTGTTAATTGGATTTTTCCAAATCATTTTTTAGAATATATTTTGCCGATTCTATCATCGAAAATGAGTAATCTCTCATACTATCCAGAATGTTTTGCTTATTGGATATTACATTTTTTTGTGTATCTAAATCATACAAAAACTCTTGATCTGAAACCATATTGTAAACATACAGATATTTATTATTTACACATCCGAGTTTATCGTCAGATGTAAAATATATGCAGTCTCTCTCATTCTTAATTACATCGATACCAAAAGAGTTGTAAACAGGTATCGTATTTAATAATCCCATAACGGTAGGATATATATCTATTTGCCCTGCCGGGTTGCTTATTATCTTCGGGTCATTTCCTTCAAATAATGGTGAATGTATAATGAGCGGCACATGGTTCAAAGACAAAGGTATTTCGTATGTGCTGGTTCCGATAATTTTGCCATGGTCTCCTAAAAAAATAAATATCGTGTTATTATACCAGTCCTTTCGGGATGCTTCTTCCATAAATTTTTCAATACAATGGTCAGTATATACCATTGCTTTCTGGTCGTTTTCAAGCGGAAGGTTACTGAAGTCTTGAGGCAGAGTGTAAGGAGGGTGATTGCTTATTGTCATCATTCCTGCGAAAAAAGGTTTTCCTTTAGATGCACTATTATTAATCTCCGATAAAGCATATTCCAATAAATACCCGTCATTTACTCCCCAAACATTGACCCAGGCAGATTCGGGATAGCTTTCCTGTGAGAATAATTTATTTATGCCATTATTTAAGAACAAAGATTGTCCGTTATCATACCTTGCTATATGGGTCGTAAAAAACATGGTTTCATAACCTCTTCCACTTAGATCTTTCGGAAGTCCGTTATAAATGGGTGCCGGATAATTGTTCTTATCCTGAAACTCATCATTTAGATTTATAATACGTCCGAAATTATTGATGTCGAGGCTTTTCATCATGTGCCGCTCAAATAGTGAAGGAAACCCGTATAGCGATGAAACTATACCTTGATTGGTATGCGTCCCCTGTGAATAAAAATTATCGAAATAATAACATGAACCGGATATAAGTTTCTGCATATAGGGCATCAGAGGAGTGCCGTTTACTTCCATATGCAAATAATTGTCGGCAAAAGATTCGATCAGGACTAAAACAATATTATGAGGATTATTTATACTGTCTTCAACCATTCTTCTTTTCGAATATGCATTATGTTTAAAGTCTGTATTGAGGTATTCTCCGGCTAGTTCTAATGCTTCTACAGGATTCATTAATTCTTTTTCGGTATTGGGCTTATTATATCCCATGCTCTTATACAAATAGAAAACCGGAGTAATTGCCATTTGATTTATAAAAGAATTTTCGCTGAAATATGCATGTTGTACATCGAAACTTCCGGCTCCCCTTATTCTTCCTTTGGTACCTATGTGGCAAAGGGTATACCCGATAAGAAGAATTGCGAATGCAAATACTATATGAGTTTTTTTATTAAGCCTATATGTGAATAATCCAGAGATTTTACGGGCAATAAAATATATAGCAGATGAAAATAACAGAACGGAAACAACATATAGCAAAAAATATAAATAGTAGGATTTTTCTTCTAAAATCATACCTGCAGTTTCATTGCCATATTCCATCCAGTTAAATATAGATGCATTGATATGCCTGAAGAAATATTGGAAATAAGGTATATCCATACATGAAACGGCAAACACAACCGAGTAGATAAGGATATAATAAATATTGAATATATAAAGAATTTTTTTGCTGAATATATTACATATAGCTAATAAAGGAAGAATAGTTAGAGGAATAACCAGAATATAAGAGGCAACCATATTATCGAATCGCAACGATAAGAAAAAAGCATGCAGGATGGTAAGCCATTTATTGTCGGCATATATTGTGTTTTCATATCCTGCGGTTAGGAATACGAGTCTATATAGGAATAAGAAAATGAAGACTATTACTTGTATAGAAGCAAGATAAATTAAAGCACCGAAAAATTTACTTTTAAAAAAGTTTTTCATGAAGTTAATTTTCTATCATCCTTTTTTGCGCGATCTTTTCTTTGATATACGGAAAAAGTAGAAATTAAAGCAAGGTAATAATAAATCTATTAACGGAATTGAAAATAAAAAATATTTCGTTTTAAAATGCTGTGATGTTTTTTTAAGTACGGAATACTGGATAAGGAATCGACATAAAAAAATAAGCATTACTACAGCT
>DQAM01000361.1 GCA_003523545.1 Dysgonomonas sp. | reverse complement strand
CATTTTAATATTTAATGTTTTGATAATGTGATTTATATATTAAAATTTTCGAATAAGCATCTATATTTCGAATACCTAGTTCCCTGCTAAAAAGTGCGCATATCAGTGCGCACTCTAAAAACAAAAAGCTGATAATCAATCGATTATCAGCTATAATAGTCGGGATACCAGGATTCGAACCTGGGACCCCCTGCTCCCAAAGCAGGTGCGCTAACCGGACTGCGCTACATCCCGTATTCTGCCTATAGCGGTGCAAAGGTATAATATATTTTCTATACGCAAAATATTTTTTATGATTTTTTGAAAAGTATATATTCAAGACAGATAAAATCAGTACTTTTGTGGCTCATTATATAAGACGATTTTAAATATATACATATTATGTATCGCAATCATACATGTGGAGAACTTCGTTTATCAGATGTTAATAAAGAAGTTATTTTAGCCGGATGGGTTCAGAAAGTACGCAAACTTGGCGGAGGTATAACTTTCATCGACCTTCGCGACCGTTATGGGATTACCCAGTTGGCATTCTATAAAGATCAGAATGCAGAACTATATGAAGATGCAAACAAATACGGACGTGAGTGGGTGCTTCAAGTGACAGGCAAAGTCCAGGAACGTTCCAGCAAAAATAAAAATATACCTACCGGTGACGTTGAAATCGTACCGTCTAATATACGGGTACTGAATTCTTCCGAATTACCTCCTTTTACGATAGAAGATGAGACGGACGGAGGAGACGATATCCGCATGAAATACCGCTATCTCGACTTAAGGAGAAACCCGGTTCGCAAGAATCTGGAACTACGCCATAAGATAGCATTCGAAACTCGCAGTTATCTCGATAAGTTAAATTTTCTGGAGGTAGAGACACCTGTACTTATAGGTTCAACCCCCGAAGGTGCAAGGGATTTTGTAGTTCCTTCCAGGATGAATCCGGGTGAGTTCTACGCTTTGCCTCAATCCCCACAAACACTCAAACAATTATTGATGGTATCCGGTTTTGACCGTTATTTCCAGATTGTAAAGTGTTTTCGTGATGAAGACTTAAGAGCTGACCGCCAGCCGGAATTCACACAGATCGACTGCGAAATGTCCTTTGTAAACCAGGAAGATATTCTTCAAATATTCGAAGGCCTTACAAAATACCTTTTCAAACAGGTGAAAGGCTTAGATATTCCTGATTTCCCACGTATGCCTTATGCAGATGCGATGAAATATTACGGCTCGGATAAGCCTGATACCCGTTTCGGTATGAAACTGGTCGAATTAAAAGATTTGACCACAGGCAGAGAATTCGTCGTGTTTGACAATTCGGAATATGTCGGCGCAATTTGCGCTAAAGGCTGTGCTTCTTATACACGTAAACAGCTGGATGAACTGACCAATTTTGTAAAACGTCCGCAGATAGGAGCTAAAGGCCTTGTATACGTGCGTTATAATGAAGACGGAACATTAAAATCTTCTGTGGATAAATTTTATACGGAAGACGACCTGAAAAAATGGGCTGACCGTTGTGGAGCGGAAAAGGGAGACCTTATACTGATAATAAGCGGGGAAACTGAAAAATCGCAGAAACAACTGTGCGAGTTACGTCTCGAAATGGGTGAACGTTTAGGACTAAGAGATAAAAATGTATTCAACTGTTTATGGGTAACAGACTTCCCTCTTCTCGAAAAAGACGAAGAATTAGGACGTTATTTTGCAAAGCATCATCCTTTTACAAGTCCTAAAGAAGAAGATATTCCCCTGCTTGATTCTGACCCTGGAGCGGTGCGTGCCAATGCATATGACCTTGTTATAAACGGAGTTGAAATCGGCGGAGGTTCTGTACGTATCTTCAATAGTGACCTGCAGAAGAAAATGTTTTCCGTTCTGGGATTTACCGAAGAGAAAGCTCAGGCACAGTTCGGTTTCCTTATGAATGCTTTCAAATATGGCGCTCCTCCTCATGCAGGAATAGCGTTCGGACTCGACAGGCTGGTATCTATTTTTGCCGGATTGGATTCGATCCGTGACTGCATTGCATTCCCAAAAAATAATTCGGGACGTGATGTTATGCTTGACGCTCCATCTGTCATCGATGAAAGCCAGCTGGAAGAACTGAATTTGAAAGTAGAAATAAAAGAGAAATAATCTGCAAAATAATGTCTCAGTTTGCCGTAGTTATACCGGTTTATAAAACTGAACTGAATGATTTCGAAAAAATCTCATTCTCACAGGCGCTAAAGGTATTTGACCGATATCCGGCAGCCATTGTCTGCCCCTGCGGCATGAATACGGATAATTACGAGCAGATTGCAAAGCAGTATAATAAAACGATCTGCATTAAGGAATTCGACAAGTTATTTTTTGACGGCATCGAAGGATATAATAAACTGATGTTAAGTTCTTCTTTGTATGAAGAATTCAGAGAATTCGAATACATACTTATATATCAGCTCGATTGTTTTGTCTTCAGAAATGACTTGGAAAATTGGACAAAATTAGGTTATGATTACATAGGAGCCCCGTGGCTGCATAACGACAGACGGCCTTGGTGGACATTCAAAAACAAAATTAAATATATAATTAAACATTATTACAGAAGATTTGCCAATAAAGAAAACAGCATTACCCTCGGGTTTTATAGAGTAGGAAACGGAGGTTTTTCTTTACGGAAAGTACAGACATTCATAAATACAATTAAAAAGTTTGAAGGGAAGCAGAGAATTGAACGATATCGTAACGCAGAAGGGAATTATCTATATGCAGAAGATGTGTTTTGGGGATGTGAGGTAAACAGGTATTTTCCTAATATAAAGATTCCGTCTTTTAAAGAAGCGTTAAACTTCGCTTTCGATATGAATCCTTCTTTATGTTATGAATTAAACGGCAGCAAATTACCGTTCGGGTGTCATGCATGGTATCGGTACGATCTCAATTTCTGGAGGCCGTTCATAAAGAAAGAAGGTTTTGATGTCTGAAATTTAAAGATCGGAAGA
>DQAM01000357.1 GCA_003523545.1 Dysgonomonas sp. | reverse complement strand
CAGTATGGTACTCAGGACGTACTTGTTCCTAAGATGTTTGATAACAATAAGATGCCCGTTAAAGTAATGTTCTTCCCCGATCTGGGTGCTATCAAACAGATTATCCAATAATGGGGAACGTATAATGATTGATGTAAAAGTAAAAATACACGATAGGTTTTCTCTCGAATTCAAAATATCTTTCATAGCCAACAGATATACTCAGGATGAAGACATTAATAAAAATGAATTCAGTATAAACACCTGGCTGTTTGTACCTAACAGCCTCGATATTAACCGGGTTACATACACCAAAGAGCGGTTCTACAGGGACACAAAATCAAATATCAGGCTGATTACACCCGTTTACTCCCTCAACGAAGTATATACGGGAGAAGATTCGCCTTTCTACAAATTGAAAACCGCTATAGAAAATCTATCCGAGAATCCGGAGCAGAAAGAACTGCTGGAAGATTATACATTTCAGGTGAAGATGTTTTCTTCCATATTTAAAAGTGCTGCCCGTGACAGGGCTTACTATATTGCAGAGGAGCCCGATCAGAACAAACTTCTTAAATTATTGGACGAATATATAGTTCATATCAATAATATTTTGGCTAAATACCGGGAATTATCTCCTTTAGTTATGAATAGTGCCCTTTCGGAAGATAATAAGGAGATCTATCATTTCGGGGATGATTTCATAGGAAATATTGCCGAACAGAATGCTTTCCGGATTATGAGGCGGCTCAAAAACAACCCTGTTTATCATAAGGCCGCAACTCAGCTTTATAAACTGGTTGAAAAAGAAAATATGTATAAATCGGGACAGGGTTATTCCCAGTTAAATAAAGAAGATGAAACCAATAATTACCTGGTCATTATGAGACGGGGGATATTGAAAAAGTTCATCGAAAGCGACCTTTACCTGAATGCTAAAAGGTTGAAAGACGGCGCTTTTGCCGAACAGTTTTACTACGGGGTAGCTGCCGGTGTGTCCATGATCTTTGCTACTATCGTCGCTTTCACGGCGCAGATGCGGTATGGTAATTTTACGATGCCTTTGTTTTTTGCTCTGGTTGTTAGCTATGTATTCAAAGACAGGATTAAAGACCTCATGCGTTATTATTTCAGTACGCAGCTGGGGAAGAAATATTTTGATAACAAACGCCAGCTGGAAATACAGGAAAAGAATATAGGTTGGGTAAAAGAATCTTTCGACTATGTGTCTGAAGGTAAAACCCCGGAAAGTGTGATGAACATGCGTAAACGCACACCTTTAGTAGAAGCTGAGAACAAGATTTATAATGAAAAAATATTGCTTTATAAAAAACTAGTACAATTAAATCCGTCGGAAATATCGGGATATAAGGGGTATCGGTTCAAGGGGATTAATGATATAACCCGCTTCAACCTGACTCATTTTGTTCAGAAAATGGACAATCCTTCTATTCCGATCTATATGCCTGATGAGAAGAACGGCTACATATCTTATAACAGCGAAAAAGTGTACGCTGTGCATATAATAATAAGATGTGAAGGCGGCCAGGATCTTTACTACCGTAAATTCCGGATGTTATTGAACCGGGAGGGAATCAAGGAAATCAAAGAGATTGAAGCTATAAACAAAAGCAAATAAAAAGGCTGTCTAAAAAGTAGAATTACACTATTAAAGTGTCGATATATTTTGTCATTGACTCGCCTTCGCTCCTCGAATTGAAAATCCGCAGAGTGCAACGGAGCCAACAGTTGTTTCTGAATGAAATGAAGAAACTAATATATTAAAATAAGATGTTTCACTTCGTTCAACATGATAAAAAGATACCTGAAAATACTTTTTAGACAGCCCATTAATTGAGACTGTATCACTATTTACAAAGATTCCCGCCTTATCCGTATCTGGATAGAATTTTCGATAGGCTTATCGCTGATGAAGATAAGATATCCTCCACCTCCGGCTCCGCTTATCTTCCACCCGTCTACCGAATCTTTATATTTATCCAATATCTGGATTATATCCGGCGATACCATGTTTGGGAACATGGCTATCTGTGCTTCAAAGCTATCTTTGAATGCTTTCCCGAATCTTTTACAATCTTTTTTAAGTATAGCATCCCAGCATTCTTCGGCAGCATTGCTTAATTTCCTGGCATTCTCTGTGGTGATATTTGTATCTTTCAAAACGTCATAATCATCGTGCCGCGGATACAACGGAACCATCCATATATGTTCTTCTAACCAGCTGAGTGTATCATTATCTTTGATGCTTTCTATTTTAGAAGGCCAGAAATCACCGTCATAATATAACCGGTTCAATCCCGGCAGTGTAATACCGATCGCATCCTGCGAGCCGCTTACATATTTTGTTCCAGGAGGATTCTCAAAGCAGAAAAGCGTTCTCGCCAGCATTTCTTTATCCCCGGCGGGTATATCTACCTGCCATAATTCTATTGCCTTTTTGCGGGAACTTGTCGACATGCCGCTCCTGTCGTTAAACTCATAATCCGGTTCGATACATATAGTCAGTACAGGCCCCGGATGATATTTACTGACATACGGCTGATCTAACCATCCTCCTGCAATATCGATACGATAAGGTATACGGCATTCGCTTCTCAGGGCGGTAGTCGATCTTACAGGAAGACCGGCATGAGGCAGCCGTTTGCTGACTACATATTCAATACCTAATTCTTTGCAAAGCTGTTCTTTCATGGAACTATGTCCATCCGAATTTACAAAGAATATGTCGGGTTGAAGCACCTTAATCTCATCCAGAAAATCGATAAGCCCATTTCCCTGGTTTACCCATGCATCTTTTACGGCTTTCAGCGATTTTACCATATACAGGCGTTCCTGCTCATTATTGACCGGGATACGGGCCTTTAATTCACGCAGGGTTTTGTCAGAACCTATGCCGACGTATAAGTCGCCATATTTAGCGGCCTCTTCAAAAAAAGCAACATGCCCGCTATGCAGCATATCGTAACATCCACTGACGAAGACTTTCTTCATAGTTGTTTTCTCTTATATTTTATCTGTTAGAGCCGCAAAGTTAATATTTCTTTTACAATATCGGATGTCATATTTTGCTTTTCCCCGAGTTTCCATCCCCGGTTCTTCATCCTTTCCGTCACAGTTTCTACTACTTCTTTTCCCAGTCCATAGTCTGAAAGATGGGTTTTGGTCTGCATTTCTTCAAAGAAGCCTTCCACAGCATTTATAGCAGCGTCGATCCGTTCATCTCTCGACATATTGTTATAAATTCCAAAAACCT
>DQAM01000358.1 GCA_003523545.1 Dysgonomonas sp. | reverse complement strand
ACTTGAAAGAACACTAACCGATAAAGACCTTATGATCTGCAACGACAAAGAAGGGATGTGTATCGGCGGCGTTTTCGGAGGACTAAAATCCGGAGTAACGGAAAAAACTACAGATGTATTTCTGGAATCAGCTTATTTTAACCCTAAATGGATACGTAAGACGGCACGCCGTTTCGGGCTCAATACCGATTCTTCATTCCGTTTCGAGCGGGGTGTAGATCCTAACGATACCATTTATGTATTAAAACGTGCTGCCCTCCTGATAAAAGAAGTGGCAGGAGGAACATTTAACGGAGAGATTCAGGATGTATATCCCCAAAAGATTGAAAGTCCTGTTGTGGAACTATCTCTGGAAAAGGTAAACAGCCTGATAGGAAAAAACATACCGGCAGATACTGTCAAATCTATACTAAAAAGCCTTGAGGTTGAAATAACAAATGAAAATGAAGATATTCTGACCTTAGCTATCCCGACTTACCGGGTAGATGTTACCCGCGACGTAGATGTTATCGAAGATATACTCCGCATATATGGTTACAATAATATCGAAATAGGAGACGAAGTCAAATCCAACTTATCGTACCAGACAGCCAGCGACAGCAGCTATGATATGCAGAACCTTATTTCGGAACAACTCACAGGCGAAGGTTTCTTTGAGATTATGAACAATTCTCTTACTAAAGAAGCCTATTATACAGACCTTACAGTTTACCCGGTATCCCGTTGTGTTTATCTGCTGAATCCTTTGAGTACCGATTTAAATGTCATGCGGCAGACGCTTCTCTTTGGCGGTCTTGAAAATATTGCTTATAACCGTAACCGTAAGAATAATGACCTAAAATTTTACGAGTTCGGTAATTGCTATTTTTTCGATGCTGATCGTAAAGAAGAAGGTAAGCCGCTGAGGGAATATACGGAAGAATTCCATTTGGGTATATGGCTGTGCGGTGATAACATAAATAATAGCTGGGCTGCCCCTAATGAAAAAACTTCGGTGTACCATCTGAAGGGTTATGCCGAAAAAGTACTATACCGGCTAGGGTTAAATCCGGGACAGTATCAATATGAACAATTCTCAAATGAATTATATGATGCAGCCTTGAATATTAAAACCCGTAACAGAAATCTCGGCACGTTGGGAATTGTATCGAAAAAGGTATTGAAACAGACCGATGTAAATACCGAAGTATTCTTTGCAGAATTTAATTGGGACAACCTGATGAAAGAGACAAGGAAACACTCGGTCACTTTCAAAGAAATATCCAAATACCCATCTGTAAAAAGAGATTTTGCTCTTTTACTGGATAAGAATATTTTATTCGAACAAGTTGAGAAAACAGCATATAAGGCTGAGAAAAAATTCTTGAAAGAAGTGAGTCTGTTCGATGTATATGAAGGTAAGAACTTACCGGAAGGTAAAAAGTCTTATGCTGTCAATTTCGTTTTGCAGGATGATGATAAGACTCTCAATGACAAGCAGATAGATGCCATTATGAAGAAAATACAGACTTCCCTCGAACAGGAACTAGGGGCGCAGCTGAGATAAAAGCCCCTCCTAACCTCCCCCTTGGGGGAGGAATGAAAGTTCCTTAAGGGAGATTTAAGGGGCAAAAATTTATTTATAAATGACCGTACTCTACGAAGACAATCATATCATAGTAGTCAACAAGACAGTTTCCGAAATAGTGCAAGGAGATAAAACAGGCGATAAACCCCTCTCCGACATAGTTAAAGAATGGCTTAAGGAAAAGTATAATAAACCGGGAAATGTATTTCTTGGTGTTACGCACCGTCTCGACAGGCCCGTAAGCGGTATTGTCATTTTTGCTAAAACAAGCAAAGCCCTACCCAGACTGAACGATATGTTCAAAAATAAAGAAATAAAGAAGACTTATTGGGCTATTGTTAAAAATACTCCTCCTAAAGATCAAGATACCTTGATTCATTACTTAACCCGCAATGAAAAGCAAAATAAATCTTACGCTTACGATACGGAAAAACCGGATTCAAAAAAGGCTGTACTCCATTATAAGGTTTTAGCGCATTCTGATAAATATAACCTTTTGGAAATAGATTTGGAAACAGGGCGTCATCACCAGATAAGAAGCCAGCTTTCTAAAATAGGATGCCCCATAAAAGGTGATCTGAAATACGGTTCGGAACGGTCAAATCCCGATGGCGGAATTAATCTGCATGCACGCAAAGTAAGTTTTATCCATCCGGTATCCAAGCAGCCGATAGAAATAACAGCTCCCGTACCGGACGATAAATTATGGGCATATTTCGAAAAACAATCAGCCGAATAATAACCGGAAGGCTTCTTCAACTTTCCTGACCTGATGTATTTCGATTTTTACTTTTGATGTAAATCCTTTGAGATTGTTATGAGGTATAAGTATTTTTGAAAAACCTAGCTTTTCAGCTTCAAGAATACGCTGTTCGATACGGTTGACAGGTCTTATTTCTCCCGAAAGTCCCACTTCTCCCGCCATACAGATATGCCTTTCTATCGAAATATCCAGACTGGAAGACAATACGGCGCTTATTACTGCCATATCGATAGCCGGGTCATTTACCTTCAGTCCCCCTGCGATATTCAGAAAAACATCTTTCTGGATTAATTTGAATCCTGCACGTTTTTCCAATACAGCCAGAAGCATATTCATACGGCGGATATCAAATCCCGTTGCCGAACGTTGGGGTGTTCCATATGCAGCGGTACTGACTAATGCTTGTGTTTCTATCAGAAACGGCCTTACTCCTTCAATGGCCGCGGCAATAGCTACTCCGCTCAATCCTTCATGATTCTGAGTAAGCAGCAGCTCAGAAGGATTATTCACCTGCCGCAGTCCATTTTGGCGCATTTCGTATATTCCCAATTCAGCAGTGCTTCCAAAACGGTTCTTGATGCTCCGCAATATACGGTACATGTAATGCTGGTCTCCTTCGAATTGAAGTACGGTATCCACAATATGCTCCAAAACTTTAGGGCCTGCAATATTTCCCTCTTTATTAATATGTCCTATCAGTACAACAGGGGTATTCGTCTCTTTAGCAAACTTCAGTATGGCAGCAGAACATTCGCGTACCTGCGAAATACTTCCGGGAGATGATTCTACGGTATCTGAAAATATAGTCTGGATGGAATCGATGATTACCAGATCGGGATTACTATTTTGTATGTGGACAAATATTTGTTCCAGATTGGTTTCACAAACAATGTAACAATTATTGTTCTGCGAATTGATTCGGTCGGCACGTAATTTTAGCTGCCGTGCACTTTCTTCACCAGATACATATAATGTATTCAATGTATCTAATCCTAAGACCGTCTGTAATATTAATGTGGATTTACCGATCCCCGGTTCACCGCCTAATAAGATAAGTGAGCCCGGTACCAGTCCCCCGCCCAGTACGCGGTTCAGTTCTTCATCTTTTAGATCGAGCCTCGGTTCCTCTCCTACTGTTACATCCCGCAATAAAATCGGTTTTGCTTTGGGAGTTTCAAAGACTGAATTATGGTTTCTTTTATTATCTTTTGCAATTATTTCTTCTACGTATGTATTCCATTCCCCGCACACAGGACACTTACCCAGCCATTTGGGAGAATCATTTCCGCAATTACTACATACGTATACGGACTTTGTTTTAGCCACTATAAAATTAAATATGAATTATTTTTTAATAAATTTATCAGTAATACTTTTCTGATCTGTCTTGACTTTTATCATATAAGTACCGTAAGGGAAGTTACTTATATTTATTGCCGCAGTTGAGCCGGAATAATTGGAACGCGAAAATACTACACGCCCCTGCATATCATATATATCTATGCCTCTAATGATAGAATCAGCATTTATGCTCAAATCGTCTGTTGCAGGTACAGGGAATAAAATCAGTTCTTTGGTATTTTCTTCCCACTCATCTTCAATACCGCTCGGATTATTGGGATCATAACCCTCAAGATAATCTACTCCCTTATTTGAAGGATCCAGATAAGGTTTCAGCTGCGATTCGACGTTGTCATTATATTGGTCCCATGCAAACCAGAATTTCCCGTACATATCTGCCAGATTCATGTTACTACAAACACTCTGTCCTCCACTCAAAGTCCCGATAATCAATCCATTTTCATTAAAAATAGGAGAACCCGAGGAGCCGGCTTCTGTAACCCCCTTACTATAAACAACCCTCCAATGGCCGTTAGCCGCACCTTTAGTTGTGATACTACCGAGCTTTTGTTCCCAGGTACCCGATGTCAGCTGATCTCTATACAATGATATTTTCTTTACATCATAATTAGGGTGATGAATTACGGAGCCTGTATTTGCCGGATTATTCCTTCTATCCCATCCGTTATAATATGGATTCCACACCTTAGGTACTTCTTCTTTCAATTCATACAGATATGTATCTGAACCATGCGAAAGAGGAATCTCCGCTCTCGGAATAGCTCCCACCAAAGATTTATACTGTGTCATTACATTTTCATTTGCACATTCTGAAAATTCATGATTGAAATAAACAATGAGTTGATCCATAACAGGTTTTTTGACAAAGCAGTGGGTAGCACTTAAAATATAAGGCTTACCATCTCTATTTGTATTATTTACCAAACTTCCGGTGCACGCACTCCATACCTGTCGTGGAAAGCCCTGGTCATCTTCCAATAATTTGACGAAGAACAGAACCACCCCTTGTTTCTGTCTCTTCCATGCATTTCCTTCTTCACAATTAACATTCAGCATACATTTCTGCCGGGAAGAGTTAATTTGAGGCGAACACCTTTCCCCTTCAGGACAAGCTGAACTTTTATACATATAGCCTAATCCTTCGATTATAATTCTGGGCTCTTCCTGAGATATTGGTGATGCAACATATTCTAATGTAAAAATGTCACCATAAACCGGCTCAGTTGCAAAACGTCCGCCCTGCGGGTAAGTTTCATGCGTATAAGCTCCCAGGACTGATGTGCCATCTTCATTATAAATAAACAATTTTCCACCTGGGGGAATATAAAAATCATTATAACTGATAATTACCCCTGAAGCTTTTTCAAGAGAAATTGTATGCTGCCATATACGGGTAGAATCGGGCAATATCCTCCAATGACCGGTTTTCTTCATATCTATATCAACCGGTACTTCTATTGCTAATCGAAGAGGTGCTCCATTTCGTTCAGCAATGCTATCTTCCCAGATTAAACGCTTCACATCCAGATCCGCATTTACATACTGAGCACCGGACGCTGATCTCAATAATGAGGGATAATTGAAACTGGGAGGAATCCCTCCTTCGCTTTTCTGGGCACGTAAGTTTAAAGAAAACAAACAAATAGCACTAAAAAATACAAGATACAAATATTTCCTGGTCATTGTGAACATTTTATTTGTGTATAGTCATTAATTTTTTCGAGTATTTGACACACATATACATCTGTATTATGCTTGTCGATAAGATTATCAGATTCGAATATAAGTTTTGCACGATTATAAAAGATGGATCTTTTATCAAGACTTTCGGACACGAATTTCAACATTTCCACCTCATCCTTATCTTTTATGAGAGGCCGTTTATCCTTACATAAATTCAGTCTTTCGGCCAGCAGCTCAGGTGTTGCTTTCAAGTATATGGTTAGACCAGATTTATTCATAATCTCCATATTATCGTAAAAACACGGTACACCTCCACCCGTAGAAACCACTACATTTTCAAATTCTGCGACTTCTTTGAGAATATTGTTTTCTATTTCTCTGAAACGGATTTCTCCTTCTTCTTCAAATATGCTGGATATTGATTTATTATATCTGTTCTGTATGAATAAATCCAAATCGATAAAGCCGAGATTTAATACTTTCGCTAATTCTCGTCCAAGTGTCGTTTTTCCGACTCCCATATATCCTATCAGGAAAATACGTGTCATATTGCAAAAATAATGAATAATATTATTAAAATCCGATATTTTCCTTGAAATCTAAACAGGATTATACGTTAGTTAGTTTTAGTTTTGTACAAATTTTATAAAAGGCTTTAAATAAAATATGTATCCACTTTTTAGAGTAAATGAATTCTATCATGAAATCATTACGTTCCAACCAATAAAGCTTGTCTAGTTTTTTATAGGTTTGTGGTGACAATTCTTCCTGAGCAATCTGCCTCTTTTCTTCTAAAATGGCTTTTCCTCCTATTTTACTGCTAAATCCTTCCGTATCGTAAACTGCTATATCTACATCCGCATATATCACTTTTTCGCTATGAATGCCTATAGCTATGAAGAAAAGCTTCCAATCAGACATTATTTTAAAGCGTTCATCATAATGCCCATACTTATCAAACATATCACGGCGGATAAAAAATGCCTGATGGCTCAGGAAACCTGAATAAATATCGTATAAAGAGAATAACCAATCACGTGTTTTATAACCTGCATCCCTTTCTTTTCTATCTTTCTTATCCCAGATAAGATTGCCGCATACAAAAGCCTCACTCCGGTTTTCTACCCAAATTTGTGACAATACTTCATCAGATGTAAAATAATCTCCTGAATTCAGAAAATAAAGGTATTCACCCTGAGCTACACGGATTCCTTTATTCATCGCATGATATATACCCTTATCCGGTTCGCTCACCCAATAAGATATATTATCCTTATATTTTTCAATTATATCTTTGCTGCCATCATTAGATCCTCCATCGATTACAATAAATTCAATATTATTATAAGTCTGGCGAATTACACTTTCGATTGTTTTTTCCAGACCTTCTTTATTATTAAAATTTATCGTTACTATAGAGATTATCATTCTATTTGAAAATTTTATTCAATTTATTCATTACCCTGAACATATTCATATACAAACTGTTTGACTTTATCAACTCCGGAATATAAGCATCAGCTTCCAGACTCTTTAGCCTTTCATAATCAGCAATAATATTAGCGGGTAATATTTCATTTACTACTTTCTTGCGTTCCTCTAATAAGCGTTCTCCATGCATTTTATTAGTACTTACGCCGTCCATCTCAAAAACGATAAAGTCTTTATCAATAAAAATAGTATTCTCTCCTCCTAAAATAGCTTTCAGAAAAAACTTCCAATCGGATACAATGGATAACTTTTCATCGTAAAGACCGTACTTTTCAAACATATCACGACGTATAAACGTTGCTTCATGCAGCATCGTATTCGTATACATATCATA
>DQAM01000195.1 GCA_003523545.1 Dysgonomonas sp. | reverse complement strand
TCCCGGGTTTTATTTTTTGCTGAAATCATACACTAGACAATGCTAGTAAAATTCATAATAAAATCAATTAATATTTTAATATTTTATTGTATATTAGCATTTTGAATAGAGGGGGCTTTTAAATAATCAAGTCCTTGCATAAAATAAATTTGATTATCAATTGTTCTTTGCGGATAATTGGATTCTAATTCCGCAAAAACTTTAAAACAGAATTTATCATGGGAAAATTTGAGATTACAAAAAGAAAAAACGGTGAATTCCAATTTAACCTCAAAGCCGGTAACGGTCAGATCATTTTAACAAGTGAAGGTTATACTACTAAAACAAATTGCAACAAAGGAATCGAATCGGTAAAGAAGAATGCTCCGGTCGATGAGCGCTATGACAAAAAAGAAGCTAAAAACGGGAAATATTTTTTTAATCTGAAAGCAACCAACGGTCAGATTATCGGAAGCAGTGAAATGTATGAAAGTATGTCAGGAAGGGACAACGGAATAGAGTCGGTAAAGAAAAATGCACCGGAAGCCGAGGTCGTCGATCTTACAGCAGAATAAGTAGCACAATATATTTTGTTCTATTAAAAGGGTATGATTCTGTATGAGGATTCACACCCTTTTAATATTTTTGTATATGCATTATATTTAATAACAATATATGTTTCCGGTTAAAAGAGGACGGGTTCATACCTGTCTGTAGCATACCGATAGCTTTAGAGATTAGCTCTACAATTGAAAAGATATGAATTACCTCGCTCATGCATATTTATCTTTCGGAAATCCCGACATTCTTGTCGGCAATATGGTTGCAGATTCGGTAAAAGGAAATCAAATAAACAATTTCAGTGAAAATATAAAAAAGGGGATATACTTACACCGGCAGATAGATGAATTTACGGACAAACACCCCATCCCCCGCAAACTAAAATCGGTATTTAGTGATGCAGTAGGCAGGTATTCAGCCTCTTTTCTCGATATAGCTTTCGATCATTTTCTGGCTACAGACAACGTAAACGAACCTGCGGAGGGTTGGGAAGTTTTTTCGCAAGAATGCTACTCTCAGATTGATGGATACGTATCTGGATTAAATGAAAATTTCCAGCGGTTATTCTACTATATGAAAAAAGACAACTGGCTATATAATTATCGTTACGACTGGCTCATAAAAAAAAGTTTTGAAAAACTTGCCGAACGTGCTGTTTACCTCGACGACCAAACGGATGCTTATAACTCATTTCAGGAAAACTATTCTATAATTAAGGAAGGTTATAAAGAATTTTTCCCCGATTTAAAGAAATATGTATTAGAAAGTTTTCCTGTGGTATCCTAAACAAAGCATATCCGTATATTTTCCCATAAAAAAACCGCATAATACAATCCTGTCTCATTATAGTATACAATAAATATAATATCTAAAAAAGTACAATTGTGGTTTTTGCAAAGATAAGTTTGCAATAAATTTATATTTTTGTAATATATGGTTTGCTTTTTATGGAAATATTTTTTTTATTTGTATTCGAATGAAACGTTATTTTTTATACAATTAATAAGAATTTACTACCTTTGCAGAGAAAAAGTCACGCATTTGAATTAAATTGATATTTAATTTTTTTGAACGGATATAAGCGTAGAGCCTACAGGGAATTTAATATTAGAAAGCATTGACTAAAATATATCATGCCAAAACAAATTAAAATTAAAAAAGGGCTGAATATACCCATCGAAGGTGAAGCTCCAGAAAATATTGTCGGACACATTAAATCCAGCACTGTAAGAATATGTCCTGAAGATTTTCCCGGATTAATAGCTAAACTCAAAGTTAAAGTTGGTGATAAAGTAAAAGCAGGTACTCCTGTGCTTTATGACAAGAATAATGAAGCTTTGTTTTTTGTATCTCCGGTCAGTGGCGAGGTTACGGCCATAAACAGAGGTGAAAAAAGGAAACTGCTGGATGTGACCATCCAGGCTGACAAAAATACAGAAGCTGAAAATTTTGGCAAAGCAGACCCTTCCGGATTATCAGGCGAAGAAATCAAATCTCTTCTTCTGAACACAGGGCTTTGGCCGTTTATAAAACAACGTCCTTACGATACGATAGCAAATCCGGAGAAATCGCCCCGCGACATTTTCATTACCGGATTTTCGACAGCACCGCTGTCCCCGTCAGTCGATTTTATAGTCGACCGCGAACCGGAGAGTTTCCGTACAGGGTTAGAAGCTTTGGTAAAGCTTACGACAGGAAAAGTATATCTGAGCATCAGTACAGAAACGAAATCCGAGGCTTTAAGAAATGCGAAAAATGTCGAAATATGTGAGTTCAATCCTTTGCATCCAGCCGGAAACACGGGTGTTCAGATCAATAACATTGTGCCTGTAAATAAAGGTGAAACGGTATGGACTATAAGTGCAGTGGATCTGGTTATCATAGGACGTGCACTACTAAAAGGGGAAATAAATTTTACCCGTTGCATAGCCTATACAGGCTCCGAAGCCGTCAAAAAAGGATATTATACTGCTGTCATAGGCGGTGAGTTGACTTCTCTATTCGATTCTAATGTAACCAAAGGCAAAAATTTACGCTACATATCGGGGAATGTTTTAACTGGCACTAAGATAGATGAAAACGGTATACTCCGTTTTTATGACTCTCAGGTAACTGTCATTCCCGAAGGAAACGATAAGCACGATTTCATAGGCTGGGCAACCCCCGGATTGAACAACAAATACAGCGCAGGATGTACCTATCCTTCGAAGTTGATGCAAATGTTTAATTCGTCCAAAAAATACCGCTTCGATGCCCGTTTGCTGGGTGGACGGCGTGCTATCATCATGTCCAATGAATACGAAAAAGTATTCCCGATGGACATATTGCCGGAGCAGTTAGTTAAATCTACCATTGCATTCAACATAGAACGAATGGAAGAACTGGGCATTTATGAAGTGGCACCCGAGGATTTTGCCTTATGCGAATTTGTCGACACGTCCAAACTCGAAATACAAAAGATTATCCGCGAAGGCTTGCTTAAGCTACGCAAAGAAATGGAATAATATTCCGGCGGATGCATCCAATTATAACTTAATCATATATCGGTAACAATATAAAATCAGGTAACATTGAAATCATTAAAGAATCAGCTTGATAAAAACATAAAGCCTCACTTTGAAAAAGGAGGCAAGCTGGAAAAGCTCCACGCTTTGTATGATGCCGTCGACACATTTCTATTTGTTCCCAACAGCACATCAAAAAGCGGAGTTCATATCCACGACGCACGCGATTCGAAGCGTACCATGTCCATTGTAATTCTGGCTCTTATTCCGGCATTGCTTTTCGGAATGTATAATGTAGGATACCAGCACTATCTGTCCATAGGAGCAACTCCTGTTTTCTGGGAGAGCTTTGTATTCGGCCTTCTGGCAATTCTTCCAGTCATTATCGTTTCTTACGCTGTGGGTCTTGGTATAGAGATTGTTATTGCGCAGGTAAAGGGGCATGAAGTGCAGGAAGGATTTCTGGTCACGGGTATACTGATACCGATGATCGTACCGGTAGATACACCTCTGTGGATGATAGCTCTGGCAACAGCTTTTGCGGTAGTTTTCGCAAAAGAAGTATTCGGGGGCACAGGCTACAATGTATTCAATGTGGCATTGGTAACCCGCGCATTCCTTTTCTTCGCCTATCCGTCGAAAATGTCGGGCGACCAGGTTTGGGTTCGTTCCGGAAATTCGTTCGGGTTCGGAGATGCAACCGTAGTTGACGGCGTGGCTCAGACAGTAGATGCATATTCGGGAGCTACACCTCTCGGACAGATAGAATCCGCCACCGGAAATTCGGTAGTATTCCATGATACGATGGGAAATCCGCTTTCCCTATGGGATATGTTTGTAGGATTAATACCAGGATCGGTTGGCGAAACTTCTACTTTGGCTATACTAATAGGAGCCCTGATACTTATTACTTTGGGCGTAGCCAGTTGGAAAACAATCTTCTCTGTTTTCGCGGGAGGTATGCTGACGGCATTGCTGCTGAATACCTTATCGGTTATCCCGGCTATGTCTATTAGTCCGTTGCAGCATGTACTTCTGGGCGGATTTGCATTCGGTACCGTGTTTATGGCGACCGATCCGGTTACATCGGCCCGTACCGAAAAAGGCAAATGGATATACGGATTCCTTATCGGGGTATTAACTATCTTAATCAGGGTATTCAATCCTGGTTTTCCGGAAGGAATGATGCTGGCAATCCTCTTTATGAATGCTTTTGCACCGGTAATAGACTATTTCATAGTAGAACAGAATATCAAAAAAAGACTGAAAAGAGCATCTAAGTAAAATAGATTGATAATGAACAAGGATAGCAACAAATTCATAGTAATATTCGCAAGTATATTGGTCGTTGTAGTGGCACTGCTCCTTACATTTACCCATGAGGCGCTCAGAGGCACGCAGCAACGGAATGAGAATATAGATAAAATGTCCCAGATATTACGTTCGGTGAAAGTACACGCAGAAGGTGTGGAAACGGAATCCATTTTCGATAAAATGATAAGTGACGTATATCTAGTGGACAACCAGGGAAATATGATTCCCGATACTAAAGATGAAGCCTTTGTCGCCGATATGCAAGTTGAACTTGCCAAGTGGGAAGACCAGCGGCGCCTTCCGGTGTATGCAGCTGTAGTAGAC